>NZ_JBMQOC010000021.1:0-38049 GCF_053550995.1 Parapedobacter sp. | reverse complement strand
GGGTATTTATCAAGGTTACCAGGGAATGATAGATGCCAACTTCCAAGAGATGACCAGCCGGTCGGTAAGTAACATCATACAACTTGGTGGAACGATTCTCAAAACGGCAAGATGTACCGCATTCCGCACGAAAGAGGGAAGGCAACAAGCTTACGACCATGTTAGGGCTGCTGGGATCGACGCGCTTGTCGCCATTGGAGGCGACGGCACCTTTACGGGCGCAGAGGTTTTTTCGCGCGAGTTTGATATCCCCGTGATATGCATACCCGGTACAATAGACAATGACCTTTACGGGTCCGACTTCACGTTGGGCTATGACACCGCCACCAATACGGTCATCGAAGCTATCGATAAGATACGCGACACGGCTGCATCCCACGACCGTCTGTTCTTTGTGGAAGTAATGGGGCGCGACTCGGGCTGTATCGCGCTGAATGCCGGCATCGCCGGCGGTGCGGAAGCGATATTACTGCCCGAGAAAGCAACGGGTATCCAAACCTTGTGCAACCAGCTCGAAATTGCGGCCAAGGGCAATAAATCGTCAACCATCGTGATTGTCGCTGAAGGCGAGGAAAATGGCGGTGCCTACAATGTAGCGAAAGAAGTAAAGCAACGCTTTGATTTCTACGATACCAAAGTGACGATTTTAGGACATTTGCAGCGGGGTGGGTCGCCCAGCAGCTTCGACCGGGTATTGGCGAGCCGACTGGGATACGCTGCTGTAAATCGTCTGCTTGCAGGCGAAACACGGGTGATGGTTGGGTTGCGGGGCAATGAAATAAAGGCAACGCCCCTGGAAGAGGTGCTGAATAAGAAAGTATTCAAGCTGAGTAAGGATATGTTGGAAATGATGGAGGTGTTGTCGATATGATCGCGGTGGTATTCAGCGGTTCGAGATTTTCCGATTGGCGATTGGCCGAAAAGGGGAAAATCATAACGGGCTTCCGGATGATGGGAATCAACCCCTACCTGCACGACGAACGCTTTATCCTGCAACTGCTGAATAAAAACAACAATCTCATCAATTACGCGGAGAAAATCAGACGGATTTATTTCTTTGGGGCAGGTTCGTCGTCGCCCGAAAGGAAGGACAAAATTGCCTCGGTCTTCCAACAGTTCTTCAAAAATGCAAAAGTAGCGGTTGACCATGATGTTAAAGCATCTGCTATTGCTACCTTTGGAGACGGTAAAGGCCTTATCGGTATTTTGGGAAGCGGATCGAACGCGGCCTATTTTAATGGCCGACGGACCGCTGACAATAATTTTGGACTGGGGTATATCTTGGCCGATGAAGGGTCGGCCAATTGGATCGGCCGCATGTTGCTGAAGAGTTTTCTCAATGAGAGCATGCCCGAGGATTTGCTTGAAAAGTTCGTGGCGCGGTATCCGTTAGATCGTAAGGTTATCATGGATAAAGTATATAATCAGGCTAACCCGACGCTGTTCCTCACGTCTTTTGCCGATTTCGTGATGGAAAACCACAAGCACCGTTTCGTAAAAAAAACCATCTATCACGGATTGAAATTATACATGGAAACGTATCTCCTTCCGCTTACCAAACAATACCCCAGCATGACCGTTAACTTTACCGGGAGCGTGGCCGCGGGCTACGAGGAATGGTTGCGGGAAGTGGCGGGCAAGTATGGCATCGGTATCGGTACCGTCATCAAAGAACCGATACATAATTTATTGAAATACTATTTAAATAAAAACTAATACAAAAATGAAAATTGGAATCAATGGATTCGGCCGGATCGGCCGCTTGGCATTCCGGGCAGCAGTAAACCGCCCGGGTATTGAAATTGTTGGGATAAATGATCTCGTTGAGCCGGATTACCTGGCTTATATGCTCAAATATGACTCCACCCATGGCAAATTTGACGGTACCGTCGAAGTTAAAGATGGCCATCTCATTGTAAATGGAAAGACCATCCGCGTTACCGCCGAAAGGGACCCTGCCAACCTGAATTGGGGTGAAGTGGGTGCTGAAGTTATCATCGAGTCTACCGGTTTCTTCCTGACCAAGGAAACTGCACAGAAACACATCGATGCCGGAGCGAAGAAGGTAGTCATGTCGGCTCCTGCAAAGGACGACACACCCACATTCGTAATCGGCGTGAACCATAAAGAGTTGAAAACGGACCAAACCATTGTGTCTAACGCGTCTTGCACCACCAACTGCTTGGCACCGCTAGCGAAGGTATTACATGATAATTTCGGTATCGTTGAGGGGTTGATGAGCACCATCCACGCCGTTACCGCTACCCAGAAGACGGTAGATGGCCCATCGGTGAAAGATTGGCGCGGCGGCCGTGGAGCTTACCAAAACATCATCCCTTCTTCTACGGGTGCCGCGAAGGCGGTGGGTTTGGTGCTTCCTGAACTGCAGGGCAAACTCACAGGTATGTCGTTCCGTGTGCCGGTGCCTGATGTGTCGGTAGTAGACCTTACTGCCCGACTGGAGAAGCCAGCTACTTACGAACAAATCAAGCAAGCCTACAAAGCTGCTTCAGAGGGCGAACTCAAAGGCATTCTCGGCTATACCGAAGACGCCGTCGTTTCGGAAGATTTCCGTGGCGATTCCCGTACCTCAATCTTCGATGCCGGTGCAGGTATCTCACTCAATGATAACTTCGTCAAAGTCGTATCTTGGTATGACAATGAGTGGGGGTACTCCAATAAATTGGTCGACTTGGTTGAGCTTGTCGGTAAGGCGTAAGCATTGAAATAATCTCCAAAAAAGCCCGGGCCAGCTACATTGGCCCGGGCTTTTTGGTTTCACTGGTATACCTTTGTATTTTTACCTAATCACATCAAAAAACCACCGCCCAGCAAGTCGTCACCTTCATAGAATACAGCCGATTGTCCGGGGGCAATCCCTTTGACGGCATGGTGGAAATCAACTTTCACGTTACCGTCTTGTTGTACGATGGTGCTGGTCATGCCGGCATCTTTATACCTTATTTTGGTCACCGCCTCCATCGGCTGTTCGATGGAGGCGTATTTGACGAGGTTCACGTTCTTCACATACGCTTCTCGCCGTTGCAATTCATGTTCATCGCCCAGCACGACGGTGTTGCTTTCCGGCAGTATCCCGGTAACGAATATGGGACGCCCAAGTGCGATGCCCAATCCTTTCCGTTGGCCAACGGTGTAGTAGGGATATCCCTGGTGTTGGCCCACTATAGTACCATCTGTAAGCACGAAATTGCCCGGCCCTATGCGGTCGTCGATATCTTCCACACGGTGGCGTAGAAACGACCGGTAATCATTGTCGGGCACGAAGCATATTTCATAACTTTCGGACTTGCTGGCGAGTTCCAATTGCCCCATCTCGGCAGCCATTTGCCTAATCTCGGCTTTGGTATAGGAGCCCAACGGAAACTGGGTGCGGGCGAGATTTTCTTGCGAGACGCCCCAAAGTACGTACGATTGGTCCTTGTGGGTGTCCCTTCCTTTGGAAATCACATAGCGCCCATTGTCCTGCAAGCGGATGTTGGCATAATGACCAGTGGCGATAAACTCACAGTCGAGCTTATTTGCACGTTTTAGCAACGCTTCCCATTTGATATGGGTGTTGCAAAGCACGCATGGGTTTGGTGTTCGTCCGGCTAGGTATTCGTCAACGAAATTATCGATAACGGAGTCACCAAACTCACCCCTGATATCCAATATATAATGAGGGAAACCGAAAGATACGGCAAGGGCGCGGGCATCATTGATGCTGTCGAGGCTACAACAGCCTGTTTCCTTCGAAGAACTACCGGAAGAGGCATAGTCCCAGGTTTTCATCGTTAGCCCAATCACTTCGTAACCCTGCTCGTGAAGCATTACCGCTGCTACCGAACTGTCTACACCGCCGCTCATGGCCACCAATACTCTTCCTCTTTTACTCATTGCTATGGATTAAAAATGCAAAGGTACGGCTAATTTTTATTTACCTATGTTTTCACCTTGTCATTTTATCACCATCGCAATCAGCCGCTTGCTGTGCGCTTTGGAATAAATTTCAAAAAAAGTTTTCTTAAATGAAAAAAGGCGCTACATTTGCAGTCCCAAAACGGCGGTAATCGCTGATAAAAAGGGGTACCATAGCTCAGTTGGTAGAGCAAAGGACTGAAAATCCTTGTGTCGCTGGTTCGAATCCAGCTGGTACCACAAGAAACCCCACATGCAGATTGTATGTGGGGTTTCTTTTTTTTATGGTGTCGGTTTCGTTGTCTGTTTGATTAATGATGGGTATTTCCGCCGATGAGACCGCTTAAACAACATCAACTAACCGGCTTCAGAGCCCAAAAAGGGGGAAGCGCATTAACGGTTCGATCCCGGCCCGGGGTACCACATTCGGCCAAGAACTGTTACAGGAATATCGATGGTACAACTGCCGTGTCGGACATGGCTTTGGACACGCTCCAGGACGGCTCCCAGACGGCTGCGGTGTCACTGGCGATGCACGAGGTGTCAGGTAGATATCACAGTGCTGTTTTCCGCAGCGAAACAGCAAGGTGATGGCCGGAGCACAGCACGGAGACCCGACCGTGATGCGGAGCCTTTCGGGCACCGGTACGCCTGTAGGTAAAGTCCAGCCCACCTTCCCTTACCCTTCCTCCGGGCCCCATCCCCATATGTCCCGCATATATCTCGGTAAAAAGCCCAAATAGTGGCATTTTAGCGAAGGGTAAGCGACTACATAGCGGGAGAAACGCACTTTCGGATAGGGAAAGGATAGCGCAGGCGTCGTGCTGGAGACCGCTTCGGGTTGGCTTCGGAGGTGAGTTTGCACTCCATGCTACCTTGTACTGCGCTCAGACTGGCGGCGCCAATCGGAGTCCAGTCCGAGTCCAAACCAAGCCCAGTCGAAGTCCAAACTGAGCACTCAAGCCATTCCGAAGCCGACCCCGTAGGAGGGTGGGGCCTGGGTCCCCGCCAGTCTGGGAAAACCACCTTACTGAAATCGCTATTTCCGGATTATACCTACGTATCCTTGGAAAATCCGGATAACCGATCATTTGCGGAAGATGGCCCCAATGGTTTCCTACAAAGTGTGTATATCAGTTATGTTGAATAATATAAGACGAAGGTGGTTATATGAAAAACACCTAACGGCATTGCCGTTAGGTGTCACTTTTTATACGGTTAATGACCTATCAGAACTCCCGGTAATCGCCGGTGAGGTACTGATTGGCTTTCTCTTCGCTGAATTTGGCCGTTTTGGCGTCCCAATGCAGTATCTCGCCAGGGAAACGGCCGGCAATGGTGCCCAGCAGGATGGTTTCGGTTAGCCGCGAGGCATAATCGAACGGTGCCGAGCATTCCGCTTTACCCAAGCAGGCGTCCACAAACTGGTGGTAATGTTTAGGTCCCTCGGTTTCATAGTTGCGGATGGGTTCGCCAAGGCCGTGCTTTTTGGATAGCTCCTCTATTTCCTTTGAAATGTCGACATACTTACCTTTGACGATTTTCCGCGGCAATTGCATGAAGTGGGGCAGCAACAGGCGGCCCTTTTTACCCACAAACATCGCACCTTGGTCAGGCAATTCATGCTGGCCCGCTATCTTCGGATCGAGCGATACCTTGCCGGCGACTTCAGTACCCTTATCTATTTTCTTTTGGTCTGCTTGATCATCCATTCCCGGCAGTACCAAATCTTCATGCATGGGCGGGGCACCTGGGCCATCATACCAAATCCACTTCAGCGACTTCGTAGTGTATTCCGTGCCCGGGAACTCATAGGTGACCTTATTGTGCTCGGGAAAGCCGAATCCGTTGGATGGCCGGCATTCATTTTTGATGGTCCTTGGCACATCAAGCGCCAGTGCATTATAAGGTGTGTCGAAGATGTGTACACCCATATCGCCCAGGGTGCCGCAGCCGTAATCCATCAGCTTGCGCCATACACCCGGATGGTATACGCCCTCTTTATAGGGGCGTTTGGTTGAGGTTCCCGCCCATAAGTCCCAATGCAATTGTGGCGGGATTGGATCTTCGCCCTCGGGCAGGGGACCGTCATAGCCGTGATTCTTGGGCGACCATGCATGTACGGTATGTACCTTGCCGATAATCCCCGATTGGATAAGAAGGGTGGCCAGTTTGTAGTCATAAAAAGAATGTACTTGGATACCCATTTGGGTAACCAACCCTTTTTCAGCGGCCAGCTTTTTCATCGCCCGTGATTCAGACACGTAATGGGTCAGCGGCTTTTGGCAATAGACGGGCTTGTTCATCTGCATGGCCAGCATAGACGCTGGAGCGTGGGTATGGTCGGGCGTGGATACGATGACGGCATCGATTTCGTCACCCATTTCTTTCAGCATGACGCGGTAGTCAAAAAACACGCGCGCACCCGGATGGAGTTTGTGTGCCGTTGATAAGTTGAGTGCATCTACGTCGCAAAGCGCCACGACATCAACGCTCGCATGCGACGAGATCGCTTTTAAGTCTTCACCACCCATGTTCCCGACGCCAATATGGGCCGTACGTAAACGGGTTCCCTTCGGGAAAGATTTAAGTAAGCTGGGGGTTAACATCACTCCCAGAGCGCCTAATGCGCTGGTTTTTAAGAATTCGCGTTTATTCATAACTTGGTACTATCATTTAACCGTTGCCGAAATTAAAACTATTGTCCGTTTATTCCAAGCCTATTCTGAGAAATATGCCCGAAACAAGCGAACCGTTGCATATAAACTGGAATTTAGCTAAGTTTGGCATCATTTGTCAAATACAAGCCGCCGCCGGTAAGCTCAAAGGTTTAGCGAAAGACCGTTGGCCATTGGGATGCGCAAACAGACCTTACAAGTGACATCGAAAAAAAGTGAACGATAAACCCGTATGCGGAACCTGTTAGACGACTTAAAAAGGCTATTGGAAAAAGATGAAAGGTTGGTGGCGGAGGGTAAGTTGCTCCGTAACAAGATCATCGAGTTGGCCTTACAGCCCGATCCGGCTTTGATGAAGATCCTGCTCTCGCACGAAGGTATTAAAAAGCATTTCTTTCGAGACATCGGAGGCATTATGGTCTTCGACAAAATCAGCTTCCAACGGTTTGTAAGCAACAAAGCTTTTTTGCCCGACAGCTATACGGCGTATAAAAACCGTATCGGCTTGATCGACGGTGATGAATTCATCGGGGAACAAAAACAAGTGGTACTCGCCTGGCCGTATAAAGACGGTGTGCTGGAAGGGGGGCAATCAACGGAAGAAGCCAAAAGGGACGAAATCTTTTGGAACGAAACATTGGCCCCCGACGAAATCGACCGGTTGTTACAACCCAAGGTGTTGCGAAATTTCAAAGCGTATACGGCCGCTGGCACGTTCAATGTTGCCGAGTTGAATGGTAGGGATAATTTCTTGATTAAGGGGAACAACCTCCTGACCCTACATACCCTGAAAACGGCCTTTACCGGAAAAATCAAATTGATTTATATAGACCCGCCCTATAACACGGGAAAAGACAGTTTCGGATACAATGATAACTTCAACCATTCGGCCTGGTTGACATTCATGAAGAACAGATTGGAGATTAGTAAAGAGCTTCTTTCCAATGTGGGGGTGTTGTTTATTTCGATCGATGTCAACGAACACGCCTATCTGAAGGTTCTTTGCGATGAGATTTTCGGTCGTGATAATTTTGTAGGGGAAATCATCTGGGAAACGGCTACGGACAACAATGCTACGCAAATATCGGTGGAGCATGAATATGTGATTTGTTACGCCAAACATAAAGCCAGCCAGCCAAAGTGGCAAATCCAATCGGAGAAGGCGCAGGCCATCCAAGATAAATACGAAGCATTGAAGGCCGTACACGGGGCGGATGCGGATCGGATAGAGAAAGACTTACGGAACTGGATTAAAAGTGTTAAAAAATCCAACGAGATCGATTTGTCGGGGGTTTCGCATTATACATACGTGGATGATCAAGGTGTTTTCTATCCCGGCAATTCGGCGAATACAAAGCCAGGGGGTTACCATTACGATATCGTGCACCCGGTTACGGAAAAGGTATGTAATAAACCCGCCAACGGCTACCGTTGGCCGGAAACGACTTTTTGGGCTGCTGCAAACAAAGGGGATGTGTTGTGGGGGGGCGACGAAAACACCATACCTAAAATAAAGAAGCGACTCCATACGGCAACGGAACTACTGAAAGGCTATTTCTACGAAGATAACCGAAAGTCGACACGGGCGTTGACCAACATGATGGGTAAAAAGGTTTTTGAGAACCCGAAATCGATCAATCTGCTCAAGAAGATCATCAAGTTCACCACAGCCGAAAATGATATCGTCCTTGATTTTTTCGCAGGTAGCGGTTCCACCGCCGAAGCGGTGCTACAGGTAAATAACGAAGAAAACACGAAGCGGCGGTTTATTCTATGTGAGCAAATGGATTATGTGGAAACCATAACAGCAAAGCGTGTACAGAAATGCTTGGGTGAAGAAACGTTTATTTATTGCGAATTGGCAAAACTCAATGCGCATTATACCGATCTTGTGAAAATGGCTACGACCATTGCCGAACTAGAGGCCGTTTGGCGGCGGATTAAGGCAGAAGCATTTGTCTATTGGCGGGTGCATATACCCCAGGTAGACGAGTTGTTATCAGAGGCGTCAGCGATGGACATCCAAGCAATCCAATCGCTAATCTATGAAACACTCGATAAAAACCAGTGGTATGTGGCTCTGTCCGAAATTCATGATAAGGACTATCGATTCGGACGTGATGTTATTGACCTGAATCAGCAGTTCACCCATTTATAACCTGACGAGCATGGCATTGACGAATTTTAGGAAAGAAACGTCGGAAAGAAGCGATCATGTGAATTGGGCGAAAGCACTGTTGGTCGAGAAATCGGACTTTTATCTAGATAGTATCGAAGGCTGCAACCAGAATAACGCCCACCGCGTTACTTGCCTAATGGAAAGGGCTAGGGTTGATTACGATCCCAGTGCCAACAGTACAATCGACGAAATTACGACATCGATTGTCGCCTTGGAAGGTAAGGAGGCGCTCGCTAGAAAAATAAACTTCGCCCAATGCTACGGTGTACCCTTATCATACGCGTTGTATTGCAATGAGCGTGAAAATGTATATTTCTTCCATGTCCATTCCCCCACGCATGTTAAGTTTGTAAAACAATACCATTCCTATCGCGAATTTGCGGATTGGATCGCGGCCATCAAGGGATGGGAATCGAGCAAGCCATTCAGGGAATGCCAAGACCTGCCTTATTTTGATAAAGCACTACGGGAGGCCGGCACCCCTTGGCCAACGAATATCGACTGTTTTATATGCGATGGGTCGAATAGGCCGGTGGCCATACTGGAGTTCCAAAATGCAAAAACTACAAAGGTGGCGCAGCACTGCAACAACGACTTTTTCCTGTGCAAGATGGCCACTAAAGATGAAAAAGGCCACGTGAAGTACCACGACGACATCCGCAGGTGGACATCGCAGGAGATTTTACGGGTCCAATCGGGTCTAAGGTATTTCATACTTACCTGGGCGCCAGCTGAGGGTGATTATATGCTGAAAGAGGTCGACACCATTACCATGCCGTACTTCAAAAAAACACAAGATAACCGCGACTGGAAGTATAGGGATGCCTATAAGGCGGCTATGCATCGCTATGTTGCTGATGGTAAATTAGCTGCAAACGAGGATGCCCTTGCCGCGAATTTCCAAACCTACCACCTAATCAAAAAAGAAGACCGTATCGAGACCGTTGTGAATGAGCCACCGTTGTCATACGGCGATAAGACATTCCCATCCCTTTATTACCGCCGGAAGGAACTTATCCGCAATGATAGGGCGTCATTGGTCCAACGGTTTATCGATATGTTAACAGGCGGACCTTAAGCATGCAGCAACTACACCACATATTAAACGAGATCCTGAAATCCAACGGTGCCGATTTTTACAAAAGCAGGGTGCCTGAATATGTCTATGACAACCTTCGGGATGGTTTTCGGCCGCGGCCCTACCAACAGGAAGCTTGGGGTAGGTTCCATTTCTTTTGGAACGATTACCACCGCAAGCCCGAAGGTGTACCTACTCAACTGCTTTACCATATGGCCACCGGTAGCGGTAAGACCCTGGTGATGGCAGGGCTCATCATTTATTTATATGGGCTGGGCTACCGCAACTTTCTGTTCTTTGTGAACAGCACGAATATTATTGAAAAAACGAGGGCTAATTTTTTCGATGCGACATCCGCTAAATACCTGTTTGCGGATCGGATTTCCATTGGCGGCAAACCGGTTTACATGAAAGAGGTGGACAATTTCCAGGCGGCCAACCCAGACGGTATCAATATCGTTTTTTCGACCATCCAAGGTTTACATTCACGGTTGAATACGCCGAAAGAAAACAGCCTTACTTACGATGATTTCGAAGAGATGAAAACCGTCCTCATATCCGATGAAGCCCACCACATCAACGCGGAAACCAAGAAGAAAAGTGAACTGAACACCGAAGAAGCCGAGGAGTTACGAAGTTGGGAAGATACCGTAAACCGGGTTTTCATGGCTAACCAAGAGAATGTTCTGTTGGAATTTACCGCAACCATCGATTTGTCTACGCCACAGATCGCGCGGAAATATAGCGAAAGACTCCTTTTCGATTATTCACTGCGGCAATTCCGTAGGGATGGTTATTCCAAAGAAGTAAAAGTATTGCAGGCCGACCTCCCTCCGTTTGACCGGGCCATACAGGGGGTTTTGCTAAGCCAGTATCGGCGCAAGCTGTTTGAAAGCCACAGGCAGCGGGTCAAGCCGGTCATCCTGTTCAAGTCCAGAACGATCAAGGAAAGCGAGCAGTTCTTCGATGAATTTGTGACAGGCATCAGAAACCTGCAGGTGTCCGATTTGGAAAAAATAAGCAGATTCCATCAGGATACGGCCATTGCGAACGTGTTTCGATATTTGGCGACCAATCACATCAGCCTTGAGAACCTGATTACTGAATTGAAAGAAGATTTCTCGGAAGAAAAACTCATTTCGGTAAATAGCAAGAACGAGAGCGAAGCGAAGCAGTTGGCCGTCAACTCGCTGGAGGACGAGGCAAACGAATACCGGGCGGTTTTTGCGGTGGATAAGTTGAATGAGGGGTGGGATGTATTGAATCTGTTTGATATTGTAAGGCTATACGATACGCGAGATGCCAAAAGCGGCAAAGCAGGTAAAACCACCATGGCAGAAGCGCAGCTCATCGGTAGGGGTGCGCGGTACTGCCCGTTCCGGATCTCGGACGGGCAACCTTATTTCGAAAGGAAGTTCGATGATGACCTGACCCATGAACTGCGGATTTGCGAAGAGCTTTATTACCATAGCGCATATAATCCACGATATATCCAAGAGCTCAATACGGCGTTGGAAGATATCGGTATCAAAGCCAAACAGGTCATGGAAAAGCCGACGGAACGTAAGCGGGGGGCTAGAAAAACTTCTAGATCGGGCGCGCTGGCTGCCGATGAATCGCGAAGATACAACCAACGAACCTATGGCATTTCCCTTGAAACGGGTTATGCGAAGTCGGCCACCCTATTCGACGATGGGGGCGCCGTTGCTGTAAACACGGGGAAAGAGACCTGTAAATTGGCCGATTTCGGTATACATATTATCCGTAAAGCAATCAGTAAGCTGGATTTTTATACGTTTTCAAATCTCAGCATACACTTTCCTAATCTCTCGTCCATTTCGGAATTTATCGCTTCCGACGATTATTTGGGTATAATAAAACTGGATGTATCCGGTCTGCCGGGGCAGTTGGAAAGCCTAACCCCGAGGGATAAACTGGTGGTGGCCGTCCGTGCACTGGAAAAAATAGCGGTTACCATTGCCGCGGAAACTATCCACGGGAAAGAACACGCAAAGGTCGTTTTCAATAACGGATAAGATGGGGATGCGTCGTCAGCGCAGTAATTCAATATAGGAAACAATACAGTTTTCGGTCGTCTTTACCGCAAAGAAGGTATCGCTGGCTGCTGCCATCCAGCGTGCCGATGTAGGCGAATGGCCCACAGCCATGGGGTAGGGTGGCAGCAGTGGGGGCGGGCTCGTCTGTTTCGTCTGTGTGGTCACTAAGGTTTCGGGCCTGCCGCCGCAGGAGTCGTCCTCGCCCATCATACGATAGGACCTGCCTACTGGTTTCAACCTCGATGCGCACCGGACCTTCACCCGTTGCGATGGCTCCCTGTGTGGCCCGTTGGGGGAGCGTGAGCGAGAAGCCTGGGAGGGGATCCCCTTCGGTATCTATGCGGTAAAGCCGCTCGGCGGTTGTGAATACCAAACTGCCGTCGGTGAGTTGCGAGATGCTATCCACAATGGGGCCGGGTAATTGGGCATTCCACAATTTTTGCCCCCGGGGCGAAATGGCATGGAGGATGTGGTAGGCATCCTGAATGAGAATGAACCGCATGCTGTCATCATATCGATGTATCGACGGACGGTTGATAGCCCCCCCATTCAGCTCAAACGTCCACAATATGCCCTTGTCGCTAGCCGGAGGTTCTTCCGGCGTTCCAACGGCCTCCTCCGATGCGATTTCGGGTAGCCGCGTCGTGTCCTTTTCCGCCAGATTGGAAAAGTAAAAATAGGAAACAGCAATGATAGCAATAAATACGAGCGATATGACAATGATCAAATTCCTCATCCGTTACAAACCTAACACAAAAAGTGCCATTTTGCAATCTTGCATATCAACCCAATTATAATTAAGTTTGGCGAAATATTGCCATTAGGAGTTGGCCTTGAAAAAATCACTGACATACCGATGAATAAACGAATTATTCTCACTGCATCATTCTTTGGCTTGGCTGCAGTGGTACTGGGTGCATTCGGCGCACACGGTCTAGAAGATAAAATCACCGGCGACGACCTCGAAGCCTGGAAGACCGCAGTGGATTATCAATTTTACCATACATTGGCGCTGCTGTTTCTTGCTACCTTTTCGCGGGCGAAAAACACGTATATCCGGTTTTCGTTCATCACCTTCACCCTCGGGATTTTGCTGTTTTCCGGATCGCTGTATTTACTGAGTACCCGCGAAATCACCGGTTTCGGCGCCGCTGGCATCGTTGGGCCGATTACCCCGGTAGGTGGGTTATGCTTCATTTTGGGATGGATAGGGCTATTTGTGGCCACCATCAAGAACAAAGGGTAAATGCTTGAACTTAATGACGGCGAAACGACGGTACGCATTACGTTATTCGTGGAGGTGATACTACCCTTGGCTGTTGCCAAGGCCTATACCTATCGGGTTCCGCACGAATGGAACGCCCATGTTGCCGTAGGTAAGCGGGTCATTGTGCAATTTGGCAAGAGTAAGGTGTACTCCGCTGTCATTAGCCGTGTGGTGGACCGCCCGCCCGAATTGTACGAAGCAAAATATATCTTGGATGTGTTGGATGATTCGCCCGTGGTGACGGAAACGCAACTGCAATTGTGGGGCTGGATATCATCGTATTATCTTTGTACACTTGGTGAAACTATGCAAGCGGCATTGCCTGCGGCCCTCAAGCTGGCAAGCGAGACCCGTATCATTGCAGCCGGTAACGAGGTCGATCGTTCGGCGTTGAACGATAAGGAATACCTTATCCTCGATGCGCTCGACATTGCGTCTGAGCTGAAGGTAAGCGATATCGTGAAGCTGTTGGGACAAAAAAGTGTTTTCCCTTTATTGAAACGCCTCTTTGACAAAGGCCTCATCCTTATTTCCGAGGAGATAGCACCCAAATACAAGCCCAAGATGAAAGTGTTCGTGCGGTTGCATAGCGACTACACCGATGGTGTTGGGCGCAAGGCGCTGCTCGACTCACTGGACAACGCACCCAAACAGCAGGATGCCGTGATGGCTTATCTCCAACTGAGCCGTAAACAGCCCGATGTGGCCCGCGCTGACATCATGGAGGCGAGTGGTTGCAGTTCTGCCATTGTTGCCGCATTGGTGGAAAAGGGGGTGTTCATGACGGAAGAGCGTGCCGTAAGCAGACTGGGTGGCGAAGATGTGGAAATAACGGGCGATTTCACCTTTAACGAAGCGCAATCGGCAGCATTTGCCGGTATCGGTCGGCAATTTGCCGAGAAGGACGTCGTGCTGCTCCATGGCATCACAGCTTCGGGCAAAACGCAAGTATACATTCGCTTGATAGAAGCGGCGGTGGCCCGCGGCCAACATGTCTTATACCTGTTGCCTGAGATTGCCCTGACCACACAGATCACCGAGCGGCTACGCAAGCACTTTGGAAACAAGCTGGGTGTCTACCATTCGCGGTTCAACGACAACGAACGGGCCGAAGTGTGGCATAAGGTGCTAAACAACGAATATCAAGTCATCGTCGGAGCCCGGTCGGCCGTCTTCTTGCCTTTCCGGTCGTTGGGTCTCATTGTCGTCGACGAAGAACACGAAACATCGTATAAGCAGTTTGATCCTGCCCCGCGTTACCATGCGCGCGATACCGCCATCTATCTTGGCCATATCCACGGGGCAAAGGTATTGTTGGGGTCGGCTACGCCGGCGGTGGAAAGTTTCTATAATGCACGTTCGGGCAAATACGGATTCGTAACGCTTGCCCAACGCTATGGCGATGCCGCGCTGCCCGAGATCGTCACGGTGAACATCAGCGAGGAAAGCCGTAAGGGCACCATGTTTACGTATTTCAGCGCTACGCTGCTGCAAGCCATGGAAAAGGCGTTGGCGGTGAAACAACAGGTAATCCTGTTCCAGAACCGGCGTGGCCATACCCCCCTGTTGCAATGCAAAACTTGCGGTTACATAGCCAAATGTATCCACTGCGACGTGAGCCTTACCTACCACAAAAGCAGCAACCAACTGCACTGCCACTATTGCGGGTTTACAGAGCCCCCCTTACAGGTTTGTCCGGCATGCGGGTCCACCCACATCGAAAGTAAGGGTTTCGGCACCGAGCGGATAGAGGAAGAACTTGAAATGCTGCTACCCAACGCGCGTATTGGCCGCCTTGACCTCGACTCAACAAAGGGGAAGTATGGGTTTGAGCGGGTGCTGACGGCATTTGACGAGCAGCGATACGACGTGTTGGTGGGCACGCAGATGGTGGCCAAGGGGCTCGATTTCGGTAAGGTTAGTGTTATCGGCATCATCAATGCTGATGGCTTGATCAACTATCCGGATTTCCGGGCTTACGAACGGGCTTTTTCATTGTTGGCACAGGTAGCGGGACGAGCCGGACGGCGCAACAGCAGCGGCCAGGTGGTCATCCAGTCGTATGCACCGACGCATCGCGTTATCCAACAGGTAATTGGAAACGACTACGAAGGGATGTTCATGGCCGAGGTAGCCGAACGGAAGAATTTCGGCTATCCACCGTTTTTCAGGCTCTTCAAAATCGAGGTGAAACACAAAGAGCAACAGGCCGCACACGATGGTGCGCTCCGGCTGGCCATACTGTTACGGGAGGTGCTGGGGCACCGGGTATTCGGTCCGGAGGTGCCACTGGTAGGACGCGTGCGCAATTTTTATATTTTCGGCATCTTACTCAAAATCGAGCGCATAGGTATCAGCATTGCTAAGGTAAAGGAGCAACTGGTGGCTGTTTTGCTACGGTTTGAATCCAACAAAGCCAACAAAGGTGTCCGTGTGCAGATCGATGTAGACCCCTATTGATTAATCAGTCCGAAGCTATATTGTAGGGTAACGGCCGCGACGGGGGCGAAGAAGTATTCCCAGCGGTAACGCCGTACTTGATTGGGTACGCCGGTGAAGGAATCGTCGGTATAACTATTTACCTTCTGGTAAGTATATGCAATATTGAAATTGGCCTCTACTCCCAGGGCAATCCGCGGCACCACATACACCTTGGCCCCTACAAAAGGCGAAAACAGCAACGCGTTCTTGGTGTCCTCGGAAAAGACGGTGGCATTGCCGAATCCGCGGGTATTGAGCTGTTGGAACATGAAGCCCAAGTCGCCCCCGAAATAAGGTTGGACACGGGAATAATTGACGCTTTTTTCGATACCAACCTTAATGGCTGTGTTGCTGAATTTACCCTTTACCTGTGGCAGGCACCCTTCACACTCATTATCAAACGCGATGTCGTTGCGGAAATGGGCTGCTTGGAGCCGATAGCTCATCTGGTTGTCGTTGATTTTAAAAAGGAGGCCGTTAAGATACGAGGAGTGGTAAGGTTGCCCTGAGGGCTGGTTGAGCAATTGCGGGAACTGCTCATAGGCGTACGTGCGGATAGCGATGGTGTACCAGTAATCGGTATTGAAATTGTATGTATTGCTTTTTGGGATAATCGGGTCGGGATAGTCAATGGTATCGATATTCGTTACCTGGGCAGAAAGCTGCAACGCCCCGAAAGATAGGAGAACAACCAAAAGTAAATACCTCATTCGTCGTATCGTTTATGTCGTGCGAAAATAATAAATAAAATCGGGTAACGCTTTACTGCCGCGGTAATCTCGGCTAATCTCTGTATTTTTGAAACCATAATGGCATATAAGTTTATTGACAATTACCGTGAGCGTGGCGCACGCAAGCAGTTGGTTGAGCAGCTCAAGCGGCGCGGGATTGAAGACAAGGGGGTGTTGGCAGCTATTGGCAAGGTACCCCGACATTATTTTTTCGACGAAACCTTCTGGAACCAAGCCTATCGCGACATTGCGTTTCCCATAGGGGATGGTCAGACCATTTCGCAACCCTATACCGTGGCCTACCAAACGGAACTGCTCCACATAGAACGCGGCGACCGCGTACTGGAGATAGGCACCGGCTCGGGATACCAGACCTGTATCCTGATGGAAATGGGCGCCGAGGTCTATACCATCGAGCGGCAACAAAACCTATATAACCGTACCATACAAGTATTGCCTTATATGGGCTACAAACCACACTTTTTCCTTGGCGATGGCTCCAAAGGTATTCCGAAACACGCTCCGTACGATAAGATCCTGGTTACGGCGGGTGCTCCGTTCGTGCCCGATCTCATGTTGAAACAGTTGCGCGTGGGTGGCCTGTTGGTTATCCCCGTGGGCAGTGAGAAAGAGCAGAAGATGATGACGGTTTTGCGGGTAAGCGAACAGGCGTACGAACGTATTGAGTTGGATACATTTCGGTTTGTACCCCTGGTAGGGGATAGCGCGTGGTAATTTTCAAATCAAACGGAATGGAAGACATCTTCAATACCTACCGCAACCATATTGGTGACACCGAACGCCGCATCGCTGGTTTACGGAAGTTGATAAACACGAATTCGCTGCTGCGGTTGGCAACGATCGTGGCGGGTGGTTCGGCATTATTTATTTCCGTTCAGACCGAAAGCGTGTGGTTGGTCGTGGGTGTTTTCCTACTCATTGTGGTATGTTTTATGGCACTCGTATGGCGGCAAAGCAAACTGGAGGCGCAGAAAGCGACATGTGAAGATTTCCTGGCCGTAAACCGGAACGAGCTGGCGGTGGCCGAGGGTAAGCCCAACCTCTATCCCGATGGCGCAATCCACATGGACGGCAGGCACCCATATAGTGGCGACCTGGATATATTCGGTACTTCATCTATATTCGCCCTGATCAACCGGTGCGCCACCCCGTCTGCCAATAACCTGCTGGCAGCGTGGCTATCTGCACCGGCCGACCGGGGTACCATTGTAGCACGGCAGATGGTAGTTGGTGAATTGGCCGCTGATACGGCATGGTGCCAACAATTCCAAGTGGACCTGCTGTTCAACGTGGGCCAGCGTACCGATTTCAAACAGCGGTTTGCCCGCTTTCTGGACGGGGGAGAAACATTTGAAAGCACGTTCCTGAGGAGCTACGTGAAAATCGTCCCCTGGCTGATGGCCCTGGTTATCACATTGGCGGTTTTTTGGCCGGCTAGTACCCCGTTGGCGGTCTTCTTGGCATTGGTACATCTGTTGGCTGCCGTGGCATATGGCGGTAGGATAGGGCGGATCGCAGGTCGGGTAGACCGTGCCGGACAGACGTTGGGTGCATTTGCCAAATCGTTCGAACGGATCGAAAGTCGCCGTTGGGAGAGTGGCTTGGGGCGCTCGTTGCTCGCTTCGCTTCGCGATAACGGTGGCCATAAGCCGGTTTCGGCGGTTTTCCATGAGCTGGCTAGATTGACTGATCGGCTTGACTACCGATTGAACATGCTGGTAGGTGGCGTACTCAATATGATTGCGCTATGGGACTTCAAGCAGATTTTTGCGGTGCTCGACTGGCGCAGGCAATATGGCAAGCAGGTACTGGGAGCGTTGGATGTGGTAGCTGAATTTGAGGTGCTGGTGAGTTTAGCAACGCTTCGCCGTAATCACCCGAATTGGGTGTTTCCGGAGATTCTGGCATCCGCGGGGCCGTTCGTGGCAGCGACCTGTTTGTCCCATCCGCTTATTGCACCGCAGACGGCTGTGCCAAACGATTACGCAATGGATAACCATCAGGTAGCGTTGATCACGGGCTCGAACATGGCAGGGAAAAGTACATTCCTCCGCGTGATCGGAGCCAATGCGGTACTGGCGTTTTGTGGGGCACCGGTGTGCGGTACCTCGATGCGGCTTTCGGTTTTCCACGTGGTGAGCTATATGCGCATTGCCGATTCCCTGAATGAAAGCACATCGACGTTTAAAGCCGAATTGAACCGAATCGAAGGGGTGTTGCGCGCAGTATGTACCCAATCGGATACGTTTTTCCTCATCGATGAGATGCTGCGTGGTACTAACTCCAAAGACAAATACCTAGGGTCGAAAGCCATCATTGAACGGTTGATCGCCGATGGCGGGGTAGGGATGGTGGCCACGCACGATCTGCAGCTGGCTAAATTGGCCGAGGACTACCCCGGTAAGCTGGCCAACTTCCATTTTGATATCCAGGTGCGGGGCGGGGATATGCTGTTCGATTACAAGCTCAAACCGGGCGAATGCACTATTTTCAATGCCTCCCTATTGTTGAAAGGTATCGGTATCGACGTGGCTGGGTAGGTAAATCAACGTTTCATTACCCGCGCTAGCTCACGTTTCGAGTCACGTTCCTTGATAGCGTCCCGTTTGTCGAAATCTTTCTTGCCTTGTGCCAATGCAATTTCCACTTTGGCAAAACCACGCTGGCCGATAAACATGCGTAGCGGAATAATGGTGAAACCTCGTTCGTCAGCTTTCGTTTTCAGCTTTTTGAGCTCTTTCTTGGTAAGTAGCAGTTGCCGGTCGCGCTTGGCCTCGTGGTTGTAAAATGAACCGTGGGAATATTCTGCGATGTGCATGTTGCGGATATACAGGTCGCTTTCGAAAAACGAACAAAACGCGTCGTTGATATTGGCTTTTCCTTCCCGTATCGACTTGATTTCTGTGCCAAGTAGGCGGATGCCGGCAATGTACGTATCGAGGATGTGGTATTCGAAATACGCTTTTTTATTTTTGATATGGATAGCTGAAGATAGTGTCATTTGGTATATGGTCTAACACTTAAAGCCGATTGCTACGTGTGGGCTTGCAATAAATGTTCTGTGCTACTTTATCTGATATATTGAATTTGGTGCCTTCGATTTCCAATGCGATTGACCGGTCGAATTCGTACCGCTGCAATACCGTTACTTCGCTATGGATGCCGATGCCGATTTGGCTCACGTATTGGAGAAACGACGGGCTGTTGTCCTTTACGGCGACGATAGCGTACGGAGTGCCCTCACTGGCTTCCGCAAGGGTAAGGCGCGCCTCGTGGATGTAATCACCCGCCGCATTTGGGATGGCGTCGCCATGGGGGTCGAATTGGGGAAATCCCAGGAACCGGTCGAGTCGTTCCACCAGCTTTTCCGATTTGATGTGCTCCAATTGTTCGGCAATGTCGTGTACCTCATCCCAACTGAAGCCTAACTTGTCGAACAGGAACGTTTCCCATAGCCGGTGCCGCCGGATAATTGCCACCGCCAGGTTGCGCCCCCTCTCGGTTAGGCTGATTTTTCCGTACTTCTCATAGTTGACCAGCAGCTTTTCACGCAATTTTTTCAACATATCTGTTGCGGTGGCAGGCCGTACATTCAGCGTGGCTGCCAATTGGTTGGTTCCCGCTTCACCGGCACCGTCGTGCTCGGCGGTGATGCGGAGCAGCGCTTTTAAGTAATTTTCCTCGGTATCCGATAGCATAGCGGCAAAGGTAGGGAATTTGTTAAGAAAAAATATTTTTGGCTTTCCCCGGAAAAATGTAATATCTTACAGGGAAAATCCTCCAGCATGGATACCCACAGTTTTACCATCGGCATCGAAGAAGAATATATGGTGATGGATCCCATTAGCCGCGAACTGAAGTCGCACGACCAAAAGATCGTGGAACTTTCTCAGAAGATCCTGAAAGATCGTGTGAAGGCGGAAATGCACCAAGCGGTTGTGGAAGTGGGGACGGCGATATGCAGCAACATTGACGAGGCGCGCGATGAGGTGCGGCTGTTGCGCAGCACGGTAGCCGGTATTGCGGACCAACTGGACCTGATAGTGGGTGCCTCGGGCACCCATCCGTTTTCGGAGTGGGAACGGCAACTGATTACGGACAACCCGCATTATTTCGAGATTATCAACGAGATGCAGGATGCAGCACGTTCGAACCTGATCTTCGGGTTGCATGTGCATGTGGGGATGGCGAGCCGTGAGATGGCCGTGCATATCGCCAATTCCGCACGGTACTTCCTGCCCCATATTTTTGCACTTTCCACCAATTCCCCTTTTTGGGAAGGACGGAATACCGGCTTTAAATCGTTTCGTACGAAGGTGTTCGATAAATTTCCTCGTACGGGCATTCCCGATTATTTCGAGTCGATCGATGAGTATGACAGTTACATCAACTTGCTTATCAAAACCAATTGCATCGACAACGCAAAGAAAGTGTGGTGGGACCTGCGCGTGCATCCATTTTACAATACCATCGAATTCCGTATCTGTGATGTGCCGTTAACAACTGCCGAAACCGTGGCACTGGCGGCACTCTTCCAGGCAGTGTGCGTGAAGCTGCACAAACTACGGTCGCAGAACATGAGTTACATGATTTACAAACGCTCTTTGGTCAACGAAAACAAATGGCGGGCTTCGCGTTACGGATTGGATGGCCAATTGATCGACTTTGGTAAGGAAATGGAGGTGAATACCCGCGTGTTGATTTACGAGTTACTGGATTTTGTAGATGATGTAGTCGATGGTCTCGGAAGCCGGGAGGCAATAGCATGGGTACCCCATATCCTGGAAAACGGAACCGGCGCCGACCGCCAGCTGGCCGTATATGAGGAGACACGGAGCCTTGTGGCCGTGGCAGATTTCGTTTGTGGCCAGTTCCTTGCCTAGCTTTTTTATTACCTTTGCCGAATGGAGCGACCGGGATGCGATATGCGGATAGCCTTGCTGGATTTCAATAAGGGTTACCCCAATCAGGGAATTGACAATATACAGGCGATTATGCAGCGCTATGCGGCGGTAACAGGGCTGCGGCTCGATGTCGACGTGTTCGATGTGCGCCAGCGGAATGAGGTACCCGATTTGTCGTACGACATATACATTTCAAGCGGCGGGCCAGGATCACCGCTCGACGAATCGGATACCGTTGGGGAAGCCCAGTATTTTAAGCTTATTGGCGACCTCATGGCCTATAACCGTACCGCGATGCCTACCGAACGGAAATTCGCTTTTTTCATTTGCCATGCTTTCCAATTGGCATGCAAACATTTTGGAGTAGGCACCTTATGCCGGAGGAAGTCAGCAGCCTTTGGCGTGTTCCCCATCCACAAAACCCTTACCGGAAAATCCGAAGGTGTCTTTGCGGCACTGCCGGATCCGTTCTATGCCATCGATAGCCGCGAATGGCAGGTGATCATGGCCGACACTGGGCATTTGCACGCAGCGGGCATGGCCGTATTAGCCATCGAGAAAGAACGCCCGCATGTGCCTTTGGAGCGTGCGGTGATGGCTGTGCGCTTCTCACCGGAGATGATGGGCACGCAGTTCCACCCGGAGGCCGATGCCGAGCGGATGCACACCCATTTACTGGGGAGTAAGCAAAAACAACAAGTGGTAGGGCAGTACGGTGCGGCCAAATACGACGATATGCTGCAATGCCTGGAGGACCCCATGAAAATTGCACTTACCCACCGATCGGTACTGCCGGCGTTTCTGGACATCGCCCGTCTGGCCCGCATCGAGCGGCGCAATGCGGTCGTCTGATTTAATAACCGCCTACCGCCATGATTCCATCCATCCGCAGCACCTTCAACAGCCGGTTTTCAGTACAACGATACCAGCAGTTATTAAGTCGGTTGGATAAATCGTACCCGGGAACACTCGGTTTCCGCGTGGCGGAAACTCCCGTGTTCGTTTCGCGCGACCTTCGCAAAAGGCTGGTGGAAGCTTGCGAGAACATCGTGGATCAGCTGCTGCATCCCAATTTCTCCAGGTCTTCCGAGGAAGCCATTCCACAACGGTTCCGTGTACCCGGCCCCGAGGGGCGGAGTGAAATGATCTGTATGGACTTTGCCGTATGTGTGGACGATGTTGGACGACCCACGCCCCGGTTGATCGAATTGCAGGGATTCCCCACGTTACTTTTCTTCCAAGCGGCATTAGCGCGCGCTTACCGCCAGTCCTATGACATACCTGCGGGATTTGATAACTATTTCAACGGTTATGACGAAGAACGCTACACGCGCTTGTTACAACGGTTGCTACTTGGGGGCTACGCGCCCGAGCATGTTGTTTTACTGGAGGTGAATCCGCATGCGCAGAAAACCAAATTGGACTTTTACTTAACGGAAAAGGCTACGGGAATACGGCCAGTATGTATTTCGGAGGTCTTCCGTAATGGGAGTACCCTCTACTATTTCCGCGATGGCAAACAGACCCCCATCAAGCGTATCTATAACCGGCTTATTTGGGAGGATTTCGAAGTACAGGAAAAGCAGTTGCCGCGCTATGCAGATATCACCGCGCCGGCGGCGGTAGAATGGGTTCCGCACCCCAATTGGTTTTACCGTATCAGTAAACATACCCTGCCAAGCTTGGCATCACCTTATGTGCCTGAAACCCGTTTCCTCCACGAATGCGGCACGCTGCCGCGCGATCTGGAGAACTACGTGCTGAAGCCGTTACATTCATTCGCCGGGCAAGGCGTAATTGTCGACTTACGGAAGGAGGATATTGCCGCAGTAACCGACCTTGACCGGTGGGTTTTGCAGCGTAAGGTAACTTACGCGCCGATTGTGGCTACACCTACGGGGACGGCTACTTGTGAACTGCGTATGATTTATTGTTGGGAGCCGGGAGCGGAACGTCCGGTATTGGTTAATAACCTGGCACGCTTGAGTAAGCAAAAGCTGATAGGGGTCCGTTATAATAAGGATAGGGATTGGGTAGGGGCAGGGATCGGATTTTTCGAACAGGGGTAACCTGATAACAAAAACGCCGGAAGTTTCCCTCCGGCGCCATTTGTATTTCGGGATGTTCTGTGTTAGGCGTTTACTCCCAATTCCTCGGCCATGGCTTTACCGATTTCGGCGGGTGATTCGACTACACGGATCCCACATTCGCGCATGATTTTCATCTTGGCGGCGGCTGTATCGTCGGCGCCACCCACAATCGCGCCGGCGTGGCCCATGCGGCGTCCCGGAGGCGCCGTTTGGCCAGCAATGAACCCGACTACCGGCTTCGTGCCGTTTTCCTTGATCCAGCGTGCTGCCTCAGCTTCCATACCGCCACCGATTTCACCGATTACGATAATGCCCTCCGTTTCTGGGTCATTCATGAGCAGCTCAACGGCTTCTTTGGTTGTGGTGCCGATGATGGGATCGCCACCAATGCCAATGGCTGTTGTGATGCCCAATCCGGCTTTGACCGTCTGGTCCACGGCTTCATAGGTAAGCGTGCCCGACTTGGATACAATGCCTACGGAGCCTTTTTTGAAGATGAAGCCTGGCATGATGCCGATCTTCGCTTCGTCGGCAGTGATGATGCCGGGGCAATTCGGGCCGATAAGTCGCGCGTTTTTATCGCTCAGGTAAGACTTTACCTGAATCATATCTTTTGTAGGAATGCCTTCCGTAATACAGACGATGACGGCAATGCCCGCTGCCGCTGCTTCCATAATGGCATCTGCGGCAAATGCTGGTGGAACGAAAATAATCGATACGTTGGCACCGGTTTTCTCAACAGCGTCTGCAACCGTATTGAATACAGGTCGCTCGAGATGCGTTTGGCCACCTTTGCCGGGAGTGACACCACCGACCACATCCGTGCCGTATTCAATCATTTGAGAAGCATGGTACGTGCCTTCGTTGCCCGTGAACCCCTGTACGATTACTTTTGAGTCCTTATTTACTAGTACACTCATTGTTCTGGTTTTTTGCACCGCAAACTTAGATAAAATTGCGTTGATATGCAAGCTGATGGCCGTATGCGCAAAGCAAATTTCAGGATGCTGAGGTGCCAAGCTGTAATTTGGCATAACATGCCCACAACACGATTCCTACCGACACGGCGATGTTGAGGGAATGCTTGGTGCCCGCTTGGGGGATTTCGATGCAGCTGTCTACCCGTGCCATCACTTCGTCCGAGACGCCGTGCACCTCGTTTCCGAAGATCAGTGCATATTTTTCAGTAGGGATCGGAGTGAATTGATGCAATGCGCAGCTACCCACGGCTTGTTCAACGGCCACGATGCGGTAGCCTTTATCCCGAAGCTGGTGGATGGCTTGCACCGTGTCAGCAATATGTTGCCAAGCGACAGATTGCGTAGCACCGAGTGCCGTTTTTTCAATTTCGCGATGGGGCGGGGTGCCTGTAATGCCACATAAAATCACCTCTTCCAACGCGAATGCGTCGGCGGTGCGGAATGCCGAACCGACGTTGTGCATGCTGCGGACATTGTCGAGCACTAAGGTAACCGGGAGTTTTGCTTGTTTCTTGAACGCCTCGATAGAAGGGCGTTTCAACTCATCCGTAGATAGTTTTATATGCATATAATTTATCTTTGTTGGCCATATCGAATATTCATGCTTGCCTATTTCCGCATGGGGCAAAGATAGCGAAAGTAGCCGTTTCAAATTTTGCTGTATTTGTTTTGAATATTAAAAAGAAGTAGTAACTTTGCGGACTGAAAATTGATAGGAAAATTTAGCTCATATAAATGGCAAATCATAAATCATCACTTAAGAGAATCCGTTCCAGCGCTGCGAAGCGTTTGAGAAACCGTTACCAAGCGAAGACAACCCGTAATGCAATCAAGAAATTACGTAATACCACCGATGCGACTGAAGCGAAAACGCTATTGCCGCGTGTGATTTCCATGCTGGACCGCTTGGCCAAGAAAAACGTCATCCACAAGAACAAAGCTTCAAATAACAAATCGAAGTTGACTAAACTTGTGAACAGCTTGTCATAATAAATACTACAGATACAATAAGCGAAAAGCCGCCCTGCAATTGCAGAGCGGCTTTTTTCATGGTGCTTATTTGTTTTTTCTTAACCCTTATTACGCGCTGCTTCCAGTACTTGCTGTAATTTCGCTTGGTCGTGCAGGTACGGTTCCAGGTCGAGCAGTTCCACTTTGCGGAAATCAATGGGGTGACTCTCGCTCTGCAGGGAAATGTAACCGCTTTTGAGCACCTTTCCATCTTGTTTTATCGCAGGGTCATAATTGGATACGCTACCACCACCAATTTGAGGTTTAAAATACGTTAGCACCGTGTCGCCCTCGACGATGTGGTGTACCACCGAGTCGGCCAATACCAAGAATTCGGCGGTTACCCATTGGTCGCCATGGTATGTCTTGGACGTGGAGTTGGTACAATGTGGGGTAAAAAGCTCCCCATCTTTTTCCATCAATACGTTTGTGCCCGGTGTACATAAGTTGCTCGTGGTCCGTTCGTTGGTGCCGTCACCACCAAGCAGCTGGCCTTCGATGGAAATAGGGAAATCCTGATCCTTTAACATGGTCTGCGGGTCTTGTCCGTGGAGCATGGCCCCGCTGTTGCGCCATGCCCAGCCTTCGCCACCCGGTGCCTGTTCTCCTGTAAAACGGTATTCCACACGGAGGAGATAGGCCGAGTAGGGGGTGTTGTAGTGGATGTGGCCGTATTGAAAATCGAAATCCGTATAGCCGTCGTAACGGACTTTCATGAGGCCGTCCTCCACGCGGAACGTATTCGCATAGTTTTCGCCAACCTCATGTTTGGCTATTTTAACGGTCCAGTCGTTAAGGTCCTTCCCGTTGAAAAGTTGTATCCATTCTGGTGTTGGCGTTTTTGTCGACTGCCCCGCATTCGTACAGGCACATACCGCTGTTGCAAGCGTAGCAGCGATCATCAGTGTTGTTTTCATAACCTTCGTAAAATGTAAAATAAACAATTTGTTAGACGCGATGAAGATACTAATAAATCGGAGAAACCATCACCAACCAGCAAACCCTATCGGTCACTTTTTTCCATCCGCAAATGATCTGCCCTGCACTGTCAGCTCATCGTAGCCGGTGGAGAACCGAATTAGGATAGCGACCGAGAGCGATAAATTTGATTACTAAAAATATTAGTCATATCTTTGGTGTCCCCATTTTGGTACAACATGGCAGCTGTAGATGAAAACACACATGAGATCGTAAACCGGCTTAAGCAGGATATCCTGTGCTTGCAGGGATTTATCCCGCCTGATGGTGGTGGGGCGGCGCGGATCGGTCTTGGCCCGGTGGAGGATGCCTTTCCCCATGCCGCTTTCCCGTCCTTCGGTGTCCATGAGTTTATCTGCAGATGCAGGGAAGAAAGTGCGGCCACCAGTGGCTTCATGGGCGGGTTGTTGGCGGCACTCATGGGTGGTGATGGAGTTTGCCTCTGGATCAGTGCGTCAAGGATGCTTTTTCCGCCTTCCCTGGGCACGTTCGGCGTACGGCCAGACCGCATCGTTTTCGTAGACGGAGCACGGGAGCGGGATGTGCTGTGGGCCGCCGAGGAGGCCCTCAAATGCAGTGGCCTGTCGGCTGTGGTGGCCGAACTGCAGGAGATGGACTTTGCCCAGTCGCGCAGGTTGCAACTGGCTGTCGAGAAAAGCCGGGTAACCGGGTTGATGCTGCGGAACAACCCCCGTATCGTTGGTGCCACGGCCTGTGCCGCCCGTTGGCGCATCGCGCCGCTGCCAAGCCTACTGGAAGATGGCCTGCCAGGAGTGGGTTTTCCCCGGTGGGAGGTGGAATTGCTGAAAGTCCGCAACGGTAACCCTGGCTGCTGGCAGCTGGAGTGGGCCGAAGGCCGTTTCGTACCCATTGGGCGGTCCGAACGCAAGACCCCTGTACCCAACCGGATGAAAAAAATAAGTTGAGATGGAAAAACGTTTCGCATCGATTTGGTTCCGTTACTTAACGACAGACAGGCATGCCATCCGTAGACCCGATTTACGTGCGGTGCCCTTTGCGTTGGCGGCGCCGGTGCATGGCCGTATGGTCATCACCGAAGCAAATGCCATAGCTGAAGCGCAGGGCGTTGCCCGTGGGATGGTGGTGGCCGATGCCATGGCGTTTCTGCCTGTATTGGAGGTGGCCGACGAACGACCGGGAATGGCCGCTAGGTTGCTGAAGGTACTTGGTTTATGGTGTATCCGCTATACGCCCACCGTGGCGGTGGAGCCACCCGACAGCCTGATCCTCGATATCAGTGGTTGCGCCCATTTATGGGGCGGTGAACGCCGGTATCTCAAAGATATCGTGGGCCGGCTGCGGTCACGTGGTTTCCATGTTCGGATGGCCGTTGCCGGCACTATTGGCGCAGCCTGGGCGGTGGCCCGTTTTGGCCGCGAAACGCCCATTGTCCACAGCGGGGAAGAGGCCCATGTGCTCAGGGGCCTGCCTCCCGTAGCACTCCGGCTGGAGCCGGAAGTGACGGCGAAGCTGCACAAACTGGGGTTGCGTACCATCGACAGCTTTATGCACATGCCGCCGTCCGTGCTGCGGAGACGTTTCGGCGAAGGTCTGCCCCGACGGCTCCGGCAGGCGTTGGGCCATGAGGAGGAGCCAGTCGTGCCCCTTAGGCCCATACCGCCCTACGTGGAGCGCCTGCCCTGCCTGGAGCCCATCCGTACGGCAACGGGGGTGGAGGTTGCGGTACAGCGGTTGTTGGAACCACTATGCAGGAGGCTCACGGGCGAGGGTAAAGGCCTGCGTGCGGCGCGCCTTATGGGCTACCGCGTAGACGGCAAGGTGGTACAGGTGGGGATTACCACCAGCCGCGCCACGGCCAGCATACCACACCTGGTAAAACTGTTCGGGCTGAAAGTGCCCCAGATCGAGCCGGCGCTAGGCATCGAGTTATTTGTGTTGGAAGCATCGGGCGTTGAGGATGCCGACCCGGTGCAGGAAGCATTGTGGGGCCATGTCAAGGGGCTTGAAGGTACGGCCCTGCCCGAACTCATTGACCGGCTGAAAGGTCGGGCCGGGATACGGGTAATCTCGCGCTATGTGCCCGATGAGCACCATTGGCCCGAGCGGTCATTCCGTGAGGCTTCCTCCATCACGGAGCTACCACCCATCGGCTGGAACACCGATAGGCCGAGACCCACACGGCTATTGGCCAAACCCGAACCCATCGAAGTAACGGCACCTATACCGGATTATCCGCCGATGCTGTTCCGTTATAGGGGTGCGGCGCATCCCATCAGGCGGGCTGATGCATTGGAACGCATCGAACGCGAATGGTGGATGGACCCCGGTGAACACCGGGACTATTACTGCGTCGAAGATGATCAGGGAAGGCGGTACTGGCTTTTCCGCATGGGGCATTATGGTGATGATAGCCCGCAGCAATGGTTTCTACACGGTTTTTTTGCTTAAAAAAGGCGCACGCATGACCTATGTGGAATTGCAGGTAACGACGAATTTCAGCTTCCTCCGCGGGGCCTCGCACCCCGATGAACTGGTGGAGCGGGCTGCGGCATTGGGTTACCGCGCCGTGGCCATTACGGATCGTAATAGCTTCGCGGGCATCGTGCGGGCACATGTGGCGGCCGAGAAGCACAGCATACGCCTTATCCCGGGTTGCCGGCTCGACCTCATGGATGGACCCAGCTTGCTGGCTTATCCGACCGACCGCGACGCCTACGGGCGGCTCTCCCGGCTGCTTACCAAGGGTAACCGCCGGGCCGAGAAGGGGCAATGCCGCCTGCACAAAGCAGATGTATTCGAACATGGCGAAGGCATGTGCTTCATCGCTGTGCCGCCCGATAACCTGACGCCCGCGTTTGAACTGGAACCGGATTATGTGCGGCACATCACGGCTTACCGCGAGGCACTGGGCAGCGCTTTCTGCCTCGGTGCCGTGCGTACTTATACGGGCGACGACGCCAAGAAGCTGTTCCGGATCCACCAATTGTGCACAGCGCTGGATATGCCTATGGTAGCCCTCAATGATGTACATTACCACGTGCCGGAGCGGCGGGAATTGCAGGACGTGCTGACCTGCATCCGGGAGAAATGCACCATCCAGACCGCGGGCTACCGCCTGCATCCCAATGCGGAGCGCTATATGAAATCCCCCGACGAGATGGAGCGCCTGTTCAGGCAATATCCCGAAGCCATCCGGAACGCGGCGGCCATTGCCGACGCTTGCCAGTTTTCGCTGAAGGAACTGCAATACGTATACCCCGAAGAATTGGTGCCCGAGGGGCGTATACCACAGGAGGAGCTCACCCGGCTGACGTGGGAAGGTGCTGCAAAGCGATATCCGGAAGGTATCCCGGATAACGTGCGGGAATCCATTGCCATGGAACTGGCCTTCATCGCCCGGAAAAACTATGCTTCCTATTTCCTGACGGTATACGATTATGTGCAGTTTGCGCGCTCGCGCGATATCCTCTGCCAGGGGCGGGGGTCTGCCGCCAATTCCACCGTATGCTATTGTTTGGAAATTACGTCGGTCAATCCGGCCAAAACCCGATTGCTGTTTGCCCGGTTTATGTCGGATGCCCGCGACGAACCGCCCGATATCGACGTGGATTTCGAGCACGAAAGGAGGGAGGAGGTTATCCAATACATCTACGAAAAGTATACCCGCGACCGGGCGGCCATCGTGGCTACGGTAACGCATGTACATGCCCGGGGTGCCGCGCGTGATGTGGGCAAAGCGATGGGGCTGTCGTTGGATGCCGTGGGGCATCTCGCCGGCACGGTCAGCAGCCATTGGGATAATTATATCGACGAGCAATTGCTTGCCGAGCAGGGATTCAATCCCCGCGACCCATACCTGCGGAAGGTGCTGCAGCTCATTGACCAATATAGTGGCTTCCCCCGCCAACTGGGGCAGCATACCGGTGGCTTTGTCATCACGCAGGGCCGACTGGACGAGCTATGCCCCATCATCAATGCCCGGATGGAAGACCGCACGAACCTCGAATGGAACAAGGATGATCTCGAAGCCCTCGGGTTCCTGAAGGTCGATGTGCTGGGGCTCGGCATGCTCACCTGCATCCGCAAGGCGTTCGAGTTGGTCAAACAGCATTACGGTCGTGACCTCACACTGGCCAACGTCCCTCAGGACAAATCGGAAGTGTACGACATGATCTGCCGTGCCGACACGCTTGGCGTATTCCAGATCGAAAGCCGTGCCCAGATGTCCATGCTGCCACGGCTGAGACCCCGCACATTTTACGACTTGGTCATCGAGGTGGCCATCGTACGGCCCGGGCCGATACAGGGCGATATGGTGCACCCTTACCTGCGGCGGCGCAACAAAGAGGAACCGGTAGATTATCCCTCGGAAGAAATCAGGGGCATCCTGGAAAAGACAGAAGGCGTGCCCTTATTCCAGGAACAGGCCATGGAAATCGCCATTGTCGCCGCGGAGTTTACGGCTGCGGAGGCCGATGAACTCCGGCGTAGCATGGCCACCTTCAAGGCCAAGGGACAGGTTTCCGCATTCCATGAAAAGATGGTAACCGGTATGGTGAAGAAGGGATATACGGAGGAGTTCGCCAACCGCGTATTCAAGCAGCTGGAAGGTTTCGGCAGCTATGGCTTCCCCGAGAGCCACGCCGCTTCCTTCGCCCTGTTGGTCTACATATCCTCGTGGCTCAAATGCTATTATCCGGATATTTTCGCGGCATCCCTGCTCAATAGCCAGCCCATGGGCTTTTACCAGCCTGCACAGATCATCATCGACGCCCAGAAGCATGGCATTGAGGTGCGGCCTGTGGATGTAAACCATTCCCGTTGGGACCACACGCTCGAAGGTGAATTCGGTGTGGAACACCACGCCCTGCGCCTGGGCTTCCGGCAGGTGAAGGGGCTGTCCGAGGAAGACAGCGAATTATTGGTCAACCGCCGTGGGGACGGGTATACCACACTCACTGCATTGGCCGATGCCGGCGTTTCGCTGGCAGCCATGGAGTGGCTGGCCGATGCGGATGCGTTCCGTTCGATGGGGTTTGACCGCAGGCAGGCCCTGTGGATAATCTCGGCGTTAAAGGATAGACCCGTTGCCCTGTTTGCCGGCCAACCGTCGGAATGTACCAAAGAGGACCAGATTGCGTTGCCGCTGATGACGCAGGGTGAACATGTAGTGCAGGATTATGCCCATACAGGGCTATCGATCAAGGCCCATCCCGTGAGTTTCCTGCGTGAAAAGCTGGACCTGCTACGCGTGGCGCCCACAGGCAGATTGTCCGCCATGAAAGATGGGATGTTTGTGAAGGTATGCGGATTGATCACCGTGCGGCAACGGCCAGGTACCGCCAAGGGGGTACTGTTCGTTACCATCGAAGACGAAACCGGTTTTGCCAACCTCGTGGTGTGGGGTCTCATGTTCGAGAAGTACCGCCGCGAAATCCTGCAATCGCGCCTTCTGCTGGTGGCAGGTAGGCTGCAGATGGAAGGTGAGGTGATCCATGTCATCGTGAATCATTGCACCAACCTGAATCCCTGGTTGCGCAAGCTGGGCACCCCCGAAGGGAGGGATGCTGCCGGAATATTCCACAAAGGGAGGAATTTCCAATAAACATTCTTGTTCTTCCCTTGTTGTATCCATAAAAGAAATGCTATGAATATGCCCAAACCCATGACGCCGCTATCCCGGGTAATTGTGCGGTTGGAAGAAAAAGGTTACGGCCGTGAATTAGTGATCACCGGTAAGGGGGCTCGTTTTGAAGATGGTGGACAATTATATCCCCCCAGCCAACTCACGATTGTGAAAGTTTACCGTTTTGAAGGTGAATCCGATCCGGCCGATATGTCCGTGGTCTATGCGATTCGTTCGGACGATGGTCGGCGCGGCTTTTTGGTGAATGCTTACGGCACCTATTCTAATCAGGATAACCCTTATTATGACGACTTTATTCGTAGTGTACCCGTTGACGAACAGGAAGATTTATAGTGGAGTGAAAATAAAAATAAAAAAATCACAAAAAAATTAGGAGTTTGTTAAAAATCTCCTAAATTTGTCGTCATTCATGTGTGCAGCCATTTGCGTAGCGCCCCCTTCCCCGGGGGCCACGCATTTGGTATTTTACCCTTGTAATCTTTTACCGTTAGCTTTTAGCCTTTGTCCTATATTTTGTTGCCTGATGGTTTCCCAAACTATTCATTAGCTTTCGTGATGTGTGCTGTAACCGCAATAAAGTCCCCGCTGCCTCCGCACACTTGGCCGCAAAATAGGAAGCAGTTTCAGTTTGTAATGGAAATGCTGATGGATATTCTGGGTTTAAGCAATCCCTTTTTTATTTGCATCGAATTTGAGCATGATAAAAAGCAGGATGGTAAAACTCCACAAAGAGGAACCACCATAGCTGATAAACGGCAAAGGAATACCGATAATGGGAACAATGCCGATGGTCATGCCGATATTGATGGCAAAATGGAAAAAGAGGATACTGGCCACGCCATACGCGTAGATGCGTGCGAAGGCGGTGCGCTGGCGCTCGGCGATATTGACTACGCGAAGCAGCAGGGTTAGGTAAATGCCGATGACTACCATGGATCCCACGAACCCCCATTCTTCACCCACGGTACAGAAGATGAAGTCGGTACTTTGCTCAGGTACGAAATTATACTTGGTCTGTGTGCCCTGTAAGTAGCCTTTCCCCCAGAACTGGCCGGACCCAATGGCAATCATGGATTGGTTGAGGTTATAGCCTTGCCCCCGGGGGTCGTCAATTTTGCCCAATATAACGTCGATACGGTTGCGTTGGTGCGATTGCAATACATTTTGGTAAACAAATTCCACGCAAAGCACATATGCGGCTGCGATGACAAAAAGGGCAGCCAGGCTGGTGATGATTTTCCGTTTCTTCCGGAAGTAATAGATACCCAACCCAATGACCACGGCAACCCCGATGATCACCGTCCATTGACTGAATGCCAGGGTGAGTACGAAGAGTACGATGGCCAGTGCCCCGAAAAGCATCCAAGGTCCGGAAATGTATCCCTCCCGATAAAATACGAATACCAGTGCAAAAAAAGCGAGCGCAGACCCCGTGTCGGGTTGAAGTAGAACGAGGATCACAGGCAACGCAACAATAGCTGCGCCGGCGAACAGCGTTTTAAGGTTGGGCGTTTTGGTGCTATGGGCGCTTAGGAATCGTGCCAAGAGCAAACAAGTGGCCAGTTTGGCAAACTCGGAAGGCTGTAGCCGGAAGCTACCTATGGGGATCCATGCTTGGTTTCCGCCCACATTGCGCCCCACGATAAGCACCGTGATAAGCAAAAGAATGGTGATGGCATATAAAACAGGGGAGAAGGAACTGTAAAATTTGGCATCTACAATGAGTATGACCACGGCAAGCAGCATGGCTGAAAAGATGTATATCGACTGTTTGCCGTAATTTGTTTCCATGCTGAACAGGCCCGGATGTTGGGGGTCAAAGACGGCGGCATGGATATTGAACCACCCGATGATACAGAGCACTAGCCACAATAATACGGTGAACCAGTCGACTTCGCCGCCAAAGAACCGATTACGATGTGGATGACTCATGCTTCGACCTCCTCCGGTTCTTTCCTTGGGTCTGCAGACCGTTTGGGTGCGGCTTTGACCGATTCCGTTGGTTCTTCCGACTCCACTTTAGGCAACAGGTCGGCGTTATGTATGCGATCCTGGATGTATTTGGGTAGCGTGATGGTGTCTTTTAGGTATTGCTCTACCAACATACTGGCAATTGGCCCAGCCCAAACACCGCCATATCCTGCATTTTCGACCACTACGGCAATGGCTATTTTGGGGTTTTCGCGAGGGGCGAAGGCAAAGAACACTGCGTGGTCCTCACCATGGGGGTTCTCTGCAGTGCCGGTCTTCCCGCACATTTCGATATCGGCAATCCGCACCGAATACCCCGTGCCGCCCGGCATGTTCACCGCTCGGCTCAACCCTTCTACCACCGCTTCATAATATTTTGCATCCACCCCCGCCGATATCTTTTCAGCATATTCGGGCTTGACGATTTTCTTTTCGCCGATGGCTTTGATGAGATGCGGTCGGTAATAAAAACCACGGTTGGCTACAATGGCCATGATGTTGGCCATCTGGAGGGGAGTAATACCCATTTCTCCTTGGCCGATAGACAGTGATATATTATAGCCCGATCCCCACCGTGCGTTTCCATAGTGCTTGGTATAGTAATCGGCCGTAGGCAATAGGCCATCCTGTTCGCCCGGCAAGTCGATCCCGAGCTCTTGCCCGATCCCGAATTTCATGGTCGCGTCACGCCACAGGGTGTACGCTTCAGTGGAAGGTAAATTATTGCGATGGTCGATCATGCGGGCATAAGTGTAACCGAAATAGGTGTTGCACGACCGCTGGATGGCGGTGACCAAGGGTATAGAACCATCTACGTGCGTACAGCGCATGACGGCCCGCCCGCCGCCATAACGATACCCGCCTGGGCAATGGAAAATGGTGCTTGCTTCGATCACACCGGCTTGCTGGGCGGTGAGGGCGCTTACCACCTTGAACACTGACCCTGGTGGATACTGGGCTTGGATGGGACGGATGAACATCGGCTTGTAAGGGTCGTACAGCAATTTCATGTAGTTGTTGCCCCGCTCTCGACCCACCATCATATTGGGGTCGTAGCTTGGACTGCTTACAAACGTGAGGATCTCGCCGGTGGCTGGCTCGATGGCCACCACGCTACCGATCTTGTTGCGCATCAATTTCTCGGCAAGGATCTGGAGCTCTTTGTCCAATGACGACACCAGGCCGTCTCCCGCGATGGCTAAGGTATCGTATTTGCCATCGGCAAATGAACCTTGGGGTCGGTTGAATGCATCGACCATCACGTTTTTCACACCGCGCTGCCCCCTGAGGAGTTCCTCATACGCGCGCTCCACACCACTGGCCCCGATGTAATCACCCGGCCGATAAAAGCCGTTGGAACGCTCAATGTCGCGGTCGTTGACTTCTTGTATATAGCCAAGGAACTGGGCGGCAATGCTATCGGGATAGCTGCGTACCGTCCGGTTCTGTACGTAGAACCCACGAAATTTATACAAATGTTCCTGCAACTTGGCATAAGCCGTTGAAGGGATCTGTTTTTCGAACTGGGATGCTTTGTATGGTGAATAGTCACGGGCGGTTTTCATGCGTTTTTCGAAACCTTCCCGATCAATGCCAACCAGTTCGCACAGTAATGCCGTATCGAGGTCTTTGACTTCCCGAGGTGTCACCAAAAGATCGTAAACCGGTTCATTCTGTACAAGCACTTGGCCGTTGCGGTCGAGAATGACCCCTCGCGCGGGGTAGATAACCATCTTGCGCAGTACATTGTTGTTAGCTGACAACAAGTAACTGTCGTCTATGATCTGAAGGTAAAACAATCGCGACGCGATGATGATGGCCACGGCGATGAATATACCCTGGATAATGTATTTTCGCTCAAAAAATGCGTTCATTTATGTGGATATGCCTTGGCGGCTGCTTTGTCTTAACGTTGTTTTTTCCGGTAAAAAAGCAGACTGAACAATAAAATGATAACGACGGTAAATATACAACTTAATAAGATACGGGTAATGGTGTATTGGAATTGATGGAATGTGAATGTTTCCAGCATGAATAATACCGAGTGGTGGAATAGGGTGAGTACAAACACATAAAGGAAAAACCAGCGGAACGGTACCGTTCCAAGGGCGGGCGTCATATAATTCTCGTGCTGGTCGCTTTGCAGGGTGACGCGTATAAAAAGGATACGGCCCCATGCCAGGGCTACGCACGCGGCGGCGTTGACGCCAAGGGTGTCGTAAAATCCATCGACAGTGATACCCGTAAGGAAAGCGAATGCATAGAGGATAAAGTTGGGGACGCCCACCGGAAGAAGCAACACAAACAAAATATAGGGAAAGGGGGTGGCTAAGTTATAATACCCCATATTCTTGAATAGGAATACTTGCAATGCCACGAGTACGAAAAAGCGAATAATATTGAATGTAAGCACCTTAGCCATCGTTTTCGCTTTGAGATTCCAGTACTTCCTTTTCGTTGGCGAGCATATCGACGACCACGTATACCTGACGCAGGTTGTGGAACTGCGTGCTGAACTTGACATGGATGTCAAGGAAACTATCGCCACCTGATGTGCCCATCCGCATCACTTGGCCTACCAATATTCCGGGAGGAAACAGCGAGAATCCGGAGGTAAATACCTGCTCGCCTTCCCGCACTTTCACGTGGTTGGGAATGTCTTTGAGTACACCCACCTGGGCATCATAACTATCGCCCCACATCAGTGAACCGAACGCGCCACTGTCTTCCAGCGCGGCACTGACGCGGGTCTCACTGTGGAGCAGCGACTGTACCGTGGAAAAATGTTCTGAAACATTCAACACGATGCCCACGATTCCGTTGGAGGTAATTACCCCCATGCCTTTTTCGATGCCTTGCTTACGGCCTTTATCCAGCGTGATGTAATTGTTTTTCTGATGGATGCTGTTATTGGTCACCTTGGCCACCACGTAGCGGTATTGGATGTTTCCTGCACTGTCGGCAACGGTGCCGCCGGCCACGCTATCGGGAACAGCGAGAAGTTGCAGCTGCTCCCGCAGGCCGGCATTTTCCCGGGCTAGTTGTTCGTTTACTTCCCGGAGGTGTAGGTAGCTTTGCCAGGCGTTGATGCGGGCATATGCCGAGCCAATGAACTCATTGGATGAATTGAGGGCAGACGCTCGCTGGAATGAATTATTCTGGATGACGAGGTATACGGCAAACGCGAAGAAGAGTACGAAAAAGAAGAAAGCATTATACTTAGTAAGAATGAGCCAAAGGTTCTTCATTCATTTGCTGCTTTTTTGCTATTTGCGTTTTATTTTTTGCTCCTTATCACTGCTTTTGCCTTCGAAAATGCACGAATGGCAAACAATGGGCGATTGCTATTGCATCAAAAACTTAAATGATCCGATGTTTTTCAAGGCGATGCCCGTTCCCCGCACAACCGCCCGCAAGGGGTCTTCGGCTACGTGTACCGGCAGCTTCGTTTTGGCTTGGATTCGTTTGTCCAATCCACGTAGCAGCGCGCCACCTCCGGTGAGGTAGATGCCGGTTTGGTAAATATCGGCTGACAGCTCGGGAGGCGTGATTTCCAGTGCCTTAAGGATTGCCTCTTCGATTTTAGAAATGGATTTATCCAAGCAATGAGCTATTTCGGTGTAAGATACCGTGATCTGTTTAGGTACGCCGGTCATCAGGTCGCGGCCCTGCACGGCAAAATCGGATGGCGGCTCCTGCAGCTCCGGAAGGGCAGACCCTACTTCGATTTTTATTTTTTCCGCTGTGCGGTCGCCAATCATGATGTTATGTTGTCTGCGGATGTACTGTACGATATCGGAGTCAAAGTTGTCGCCTGCCACCCGTATCGACTGGTCGCAGACAATGCCGGATAATGCAATGACTGCGATTTCGGTCGTACCACCGCCGATATCAATCACCAGCTTGCGGCCTTTTTCTGGCTGTGTGTGTTCAACCCCCATAAAGATCAGTCGCGCTTCTTCGTTGCCGGAGATGATTTCAATCGGGTAGGGGATAACTTTCTCTGCCCGCTTGAGGAATTCCGACGCGTTTAGCGCCTGGCGTAGCGTATGTGTCCCCACGATGCAGACGCTGGC
>NZ_JBMQOC010000020.1:0-27817 GCF_053550995.1 Parapedobacter sp. | reverse complement strand
CGGACTACGGCACGGATACAGGCGTTCATCCCCGGGGCATCACCACCAGAGGTCAAAACCCCTACTTTCATTATGCTTTGCACTTTTTTAATAATCTTTTGTAAATTAGCAGCACGAATATAGTGTGTATTTGTTACACTATTAAATTTTTCAAGAACTATTTTTTCTACTCGAAAGGTTTAAAGTGAGCAAACTTAGATAAATTTGCTTTTATATGCAATATAATCGTTGTAGATATCAGCATTGAAAAACAATTTTGGAGACGGTATTAGTTTAATAAAATCAGTTGATAGACAAAAACAAGAGCGGCTTTGCAATCAAATTTACCACATTTACAATCGACATTCACCACCGACTGCGTCATCTTCGGTTTCCACGAGGGTGAATTGAAAGTATTGCTCATTGAGCGTAATGAATACCCTTTTAAAGGGTGGTGGGCACTTCCAGGCTTTTTTGTGGAAAACAATGAAACCATAGATGATGCTGTAAAACGGATTCTCTACGAACACACCGGTTTGCGCGACATCTACATGGAGCAATTATATACTTTCGGCGACTTGAAGCGCCATCCCCAAGGGCGCATTATCACGGTTGCCTATTATGCGCTGTTGCGGTTGGACGACTTGAAAAGCCAACCGGAGCCGATAACTGACTATGCCCGCCAGGCGGTGTGGCATTCCTTGAACAACCTGCCGGAACTTGGTTTCGACCACCAGCACATTATCGAAAAGAGCATCCAGAAAGTGCGCCGGAAAATCAGTTATAGCCCCATTGCTTTTGAGTTGTTGCCGGAAAAGTTCACGCTTACGCAGTTGCAGCAACTCTATGAAGCCATTTGGGGGCGCAAATTAGACAAACGGAACTTCCGTAAGAAGATGTTGAATTATGATATCTTGAAGGAACTGTCCGAATTCCAGCGGGGGGTCTCCTATCGGGCTGCGCGGTTGTATAAGCTCGATAAGCGCAAGTATGCGAAGGTCTTCCAAAATGAACTTACATTCAGCCGATAGAACTGAACAGACTCAGTAGCTTCTCACGGTCCAGTGTTTCAAAAAACGAACGCTCGCCCTTCAGCAACCCATGGGCCATGGTGTTTTTAGTTGCCTGCAACTCCAGCACCTTCTCCTCCACGGTATTGGGCGTCACGAGGCGGTAAGCCACCACGTTGTTGTTTTGGCCAATTCGGTGCACGCGGTCGACGGCTTGCTCTTCTACCGCTGGATTCCACCACGGGTCCACGAGGTACACCACCTCTGCGGCGGTGAGGTTCAGTCCGGTGCCCCCGGCTTTGAGGCTGACAAGGAAAACCCGGACCTTGGGATCCTCTTGAAACGTGCGGACCACCTTTCCGCGCTGCCTCGTAGCGCCGGTAAGGCTCACATAGCACACGCCGATTTCCGTTAGCATCTCCCCGATGAGGTGTAACATAGATACAAACTGCGAGAATATAACCAACTTATGGTATGGTGCTTTATCTTCGATTTGTTCCTTCAGCAGTTCAATCTTTGCAGAGACAGCTTTATTCAGCATCCCGTCCGGTAATAGCGCGGGCGAATTGCAGATCTGCCGCAACCGTGTCAACCCACGCAGGACATGCATTGGGCTCTTATCCAACTTTTCACCAGAAAGTGCACAGATAAAATCGCGAAACTCCTTTTCATAGGCACTATATATCTTGCGCTGCTCCTCACCCATTTCGCTGTATAAAACCCGATACACCTTTTCGGGCAATTCGGTTGCTACCGCTTCCTTGGTACGGCGCAGTATAAACGGCTGTATTTTCTGTTGCAGTTCCTTTCGCCGCTTTTGATTCTTGAACTGGTCGATTGGTTTGGCATACACATCCCGGAAATAGCGTTTGTCGCCCAATAAACCCGGGCAGGCGAATGACAATTGTCCATATAAGTCAAATGAACTGTTCTCAAAAGGTGTTCCGCTAATGGCAATACGATTTTGGGCTTTCAGCAACCTTACCGCTTTATAGCGCTGCGATTCGGGATTCTTGATGTTTTGCGACTCGTCAAGGTAAACATAATTGAATGCGAAGTCTTTAAGAAACCGTATATCGGACAGCAGTGTGGTGTAGGAAGTCACCACCACGTCATAACGGTCGAACGACTCGGTGGATTTCACGCGATTAGGGCCATAAAGCGCCAATACGCGCAAGGCGGGAGCAATGATAGCCAACTCCCGCTCCCAGTTGAAAACCAATGTGGCCGGAACCACGACGAGATCAGCGGCCCGCCGGCCATTTTCGCGTTGCGACAGCATGAAGGCGATAACCTGGACAGTCTTGCCTAGCCCCATCTCGTCGGCCAATATCCCCCCGAACTTGAAAGCATCCAAAAAGGTGAGCCAATTCAATCCTTGTTGTTGGTAGTGGCGAAGTGTCACCTTAATCCCTTGTGGTGCCGGCACATCAGGTACCGCGTCAACATTCGCTATCCGCCGCCGTAGTTCCTCGATTTCGGTGGCGGCATCGGCATCCAGTGCTTCCTTAGCGAACAATGTGGCCACCGTTTCAAAATTGGTTTTAGCAAACCGAACGGTACCGTCGTCTATCACTTCGCCAGCTTGGAAGTAAGCTGAAAACCGATCAATCCATTCCTGCGGAAGAATGCCCTTTGTGCCATCATCCAGCGCTATGTAATTGCGTTTATTCCGCAACGCTGCTTGGATCTTTTTAAGCGGTGCCTTTCTTTTGCCGAAACGGACATCGTAGGTGGCATCAAACCAATTGACTCCGCTGATGACTTTGATGTCTACCGAGATGGTATTTGGATTTAAATTGTTGTTTGTTAATTCATTGAACCCATAAACCTCAACAGATTCTTCGCGCCACCTGTCGAATACGGGCAAAATCCACTTTTCATCTAAAAAACATTTCCTGTGTAGGTAAAAATAGTACAACTGATTATCCAGCTGCTCGGGCAACTGCGGATGTTGCTTGATTAGTAGCGAGATGAATGCCTGCTCGAAATCGGCATCCCGGCGTATGATGAAGTCCTTACCTTCCCTATCGAAGGCCATCATTTGTTGTTCGGTACGGATGGCCACCTCGGCCTCTCCATAGCGCACCACCGGAATAATCATCACATGATTACCGAAGTCTGACAAGTAAAGCTGTCGCTTTGGCCTATCGGAAAAGCCATGTTCCTTGAGTTGCCGTGTCGTGCCGACCTTGATATCCGGGTATTCCAAGCGGATGGTCGCTGATAGCTTTTCCAAAAACTGCCGATGGAATTCCCGGTATTTGCTCGCATGGATCAGCAATCGACCATCCTGTTCTTTCAACAGGTCAACGATGCCCAATAATGGCGTATTATCCAGCAAGTATAACGTATCCCCGCACCTCACGAAATATCCGAAATAACGGGGTAGCCCATGTAACGGATATGATTCGCCATCGATGGTAAAAACACCGGTAATGCTATAGAATGCGCCGGACGCGCGAATGGATAGGCTGACGCTACGCGGTGCCATCGCAACCTTCACGGGCATCAATGTTTTTGAAGAGAATGTTTCACCCGTTTCACCATCGTGGTAGTAGAACAGGGACTTACCGCCATATTTCACAATGGTACGCAAGGCTGCCAAATCGCTTGGCGTTCGGTCGCCTTCAACGATTTGCTGGATCGCGGCTATCGCAGCATATAACTTTGCCGTTTCTACTGTGGTCGCTGAAGCGACCAGATCAAGCGGCTTCAGGTGGACGAAGGGTGGTTTTAACCTACCGGACGTGGTGCGTCCAATGTGCATGATGTCTACCCGAATATGCCGGTAATATTTATGCCTGCTTAAGACGATCACTTGTTCTTCCGGTAAAGGCCGCACATCCGGCTGCCGCTTGGCGTGATGATCGGCTTGGCCCACCAAATCCCGTAGTTTGGCTGAGTTTAAGGGAAGTAGTCCGGCAATTCGGGGTTGCATGACCACCCGGCCATCAATAAACGCCGGAAGAAGATAATACTCGGGGTCCGATTCATGTTCCAGCCCATAGGCTGCCGCCGCTTGTTTAACCAGCCGGTGGCGTAGTGTGGGCCGATAAAAGACGCCTAATTCGTCGCGGCGCAGGATGGCAATCAATACTGCTGATTCGGACGACGTAAGCGCCCCGTCCCCAGCGGGGGAGTCACTCGATATCGTCAGGCCATTGGCATCCTGTATCACGGCAACCCGCCTTCGTCCCCCATCTGCCGCGCGGCAGGAAAACACACCCCTATCCACGGTAATTTCCTCCGGTTGCACGGACAGTATTGTCCGGGGTTCGATGGGTGCCACTTCTGCACCGGCCAACGCCACAGCCACCTCTGTGAGTTGGTCTACAGTAGTATCACCGAAAATAAACAGATGCGTACCGGGCGAGTGAAGCATCCGCAAACTTAGCTAAATTCCGAACATCTTCAATATCACCAAAGCATTGTATAACCACATTATTTACTAACTTTAGCTCGAAATAAGCGATGGATAGGCTAATACTTCGAATATCATGGATCATGTGCTGCTGCCTTGCTATCCTGCTCGCCCAAGCGCAAAACAAACGCCTTCGTGATTATGGGGTTTCGATAGGTGTTTTACCCCCAGGGAAGTTGAATGCAATCACCGATGTCGCTGGCGTTCGTGTGGGACACACGACCTTACGAAACGGAGATTCGGTCCGCACCGGCGTCACAGCTATATTGCCCCACGGAGGAAATATTTTCCAACAGAAGGTACCCGCTGCCCTCTTCGTGGGCAATGGATTCGGCAAACTTGCCGGCAGCACACAGATTGCCGAACTGGGCAATCTCGAAACACCGATTATACTGACCAATACGTTAAGTGTGCCCGTTGCCATGGATGCCGTAATTGATTATGTATTGAACCAACCCGGGAACGAAGAAGTCCGGTCCGTCAATGCTGTCGTAGGCGAAACCAACGACGGATACTTGAATGATATACGCGGGCGACATGTACGGAAGGCGGACGTACTCGCCGCCATCCGTACAGCGGATACCACCATGCCCATGGAAGGGTGCGTCGGTGCAGGAACGGGCACCGTATGTTTTGGATTTAAGGGCGGGATAGGCACTTCCTCCCGCCGACTGCCCGCCAACCTGGGCGGTTACGATGTAGGCGTATTGGTACAAACGAATTTCGGCGGCGTATTGCAGATCAATGGCACCCAAGTAGGCGAACAACTGGGGAAATTCACGTTCAGTGACCAGCTGCTCAACAACGTAGATGGGTCGTGTATGATTATTGTGGCCACCAACGCGCCGCTCGATAGCCGGAACCTTGAACGGCTGGCGAAACGGGCGTTTATGGGACTGGCGAAAACGGGTGGCATTGCCTCCAATGGAAGCGGCGATTATGTCATTGCCTTTTCCACCGGGCATCATCCAGCTCAGGAGGTGCCCAACGACCGGATGACACCGCTCTTCATGGCTGCCATCGAGGCAACCGAAGAAGCCATCATCAATTCGCTTTTCGCTGCCCAGACAACCACGGGTAAAGACGGACGAACGGTGAATGCGCTTCCTGTCGAAAAGTTGTTACCCCTCCTCAAGCGATAGACTACCGTCTAGTCAGCTCCTTGAAAGCGCGTTGCAAACGCCCTGTTATCGGCCCTATGACACCTGCCCCTACGATATGGTTGCGACCACCGAACGAAAACGACCTTATGGCTGTCAACTGGGTGGTGGTACCTGTAAGGAATGCCTCGGCCACTCGGGGTAAATCATCAACTGTAACGCCTTCTTCCTTCACCTCGATGCCGAGTTGGGTGGCAAGGGAAATCACTACGTCCCTTGTTATACCGGGTAAAATATGTGGGCTGTTCGGATGGGTGAACAGACAACCATCCAGCACAAAAAAAACGGATGAATGCGATCCCTCGGTAATCGTTCCATCCCTTTCAAAGACATGCTCGGCCATACCGAGCTCGTGGGCCCCATTGTTGGCCAATACATTGGCCATCAGCGAAGTCGATTTGATGTTGCACCGCTGCCAACGGAAGTCGACAGAAAGGAGCACCGCCACCATTTTCTGATCATAGCCATTAAAATCAAATGGTGACGCATATAGCAATACGGAAGGTTCGGTGACTGCCGGAAATCGATGTACGCGCGGCGCCTTGCCACGCGTTACCTGTATATAAACGGTACCGTCGGGGAAGCCGGCATGGGCTGCGGCTTCCACCACCTGTCCCATCAAGTCGGCGGCGGCAAAGCTTAACCCGATTTCGGTAAGCCCGCGCTGAAGGCGTTCGATATGGGCGTCGGGCATGAAAAGCCTTCGATCATAGAAAGGGATAACCTCGTAAATGCCATCGCCAAATAGGAAACCCCGGTCAAACACGGACACCGTGGCTTGGTCAGCGGGTAGCCACCGGCCATTCAACCACACGGAATCTGGATAATTCTGGCTCATAGGGCAGTGGATATGTTGATTTTAGAATACATAGATTAGTTCACGGCGGGTAATCGTAAACGAAACGTCGTACCACTTCCCTTTTCGCTTTCGAATGTCAACGATCCGTTAAATGCCTGTGCATACTCATTGCATAGAAACAACCCGAGGCCGATGCCCCGTTCATTATTCGTGCCGTATGTAGACCGGGTTTTTAACGTAAACAGTTCTGCCTGCTGTGCCTCGTCGATGCCGATGCCGTTATCCGCTACCATGAGTTCGAACTCCGTGCCAAGGCGCGTACCCGTTACCTGGATATGCCCTGTGGGCAAGGTGAACTTAATGGCGTTTGCCAAAAGGTTGCGGATAATCAGTTGCAACATATCGCGGTCTACCAACGCGTGCAAGGAATCGTCGATGTCTGCTTCAAGTGAAATATCTTTTTGGTTCGCATAAATCTTTTGGACATCGATAACCGGCTTCAGTACCTGGTGTATATTATTACGTACCAATACCAAGCGGAATCCACTCAGCTGGCTTTGTGACCATACCAGCATATTGGATAGCATTTCCTGCGAACCATGGAGCGCATTGGCCAGTCCCCCCTCCACTTGTTTGCGCTCGTTGGTCGTCAGGCGGTCGCTGGCCACCAATCGGATATAACTGTGCAACGACGACAAGGGGGCTTGCAAATCATGTGAAATGATCGAAAACAATTTCAGTTTTTCGTCGTTCATCTTTTCCAACGCCACCGATTTCTGCTCCGCTGACCGTTTTTCCCGGTTATAGGCTTCCTTGAGGTAACCTAAACTGAAAAAACAGATAAAAATGCCCGTAGCGTATGCAAAGGCCATATCGACAAACTGCGCTTCTTTATTCGCATAGGTAACCATGATCATTCGGGGATAATGATATTCTACAACCAATAACCCGACCACCGCCAGCAAAAAGAGGGCTAACCAAAGCGCATACAGCTTCTTTGGCGACATGATAATGACCAAGATAAATGCCAACATAAACGACAGCAAGGAAGCACCGTTGATCCCCGCGCTAAAGAAATAGTTAATTGAAAACAAAAAAACACCCGCGCCCGAAGCCACGATGATACCCGGAATCAACCGTTGCCGAAATCGCCCTAAATAGTAGGCTACGCCCACCAACATCGTAAAAATGGCGAATATGAAGGCAGTGATTCTCAATCCGGAAAAATAATTGAAAGGGATATTGAAAACCATGATGAATATAGCCATCAGGCAAACCGAATTCAATAGCCGCGTTTCCAAGGGTAATTGTCGACCTCCAACCAAGAAAATCAGCCATTGCTCCCATGTGCCGTGTTTCTTGTTAGGATGTTTGGTGGTCATGGGGCAAAAGTACATAAACTAAGTGAAGAATTTTTTAATTTGACATCCGCCAAACTTAATCATCCACCGTTTTCCGTAAATATTCCGATATTTGCATATCCGTCGAAGCGCATGCTTACCGCAGGCGTTCTTTCGGAAACCATCGGACAGCATCTAACGGGAATGTCCACTATATGGATTAACGAGTACAGGTATGGTAACGGTAACAGAAAAAGCAAAACAACGTATCCTTGACATCCTTGCCAGGGAAAATTACGACGACACCTATTTCATACGCGTTGCGGTCGAGAGCGGCGGTTGTTCCGGACTGAGCTATCGTCTGAACTTCGATAATGAGGAGAAAAAGGGCGACCAGTTATTTGAAGACAAAGGTATTAAGATATGCCTTGATATCAAATCGTACCTATACCTGGCGGGAACCGAGCTGGACTATTCAGACGGTCTCAATGGGAAGGGCTTCGAGTTCCACAATCCCAATGCTTCGCGCACCTGCGCCTGCGGGGAGAGTTTTGCGGTTTAGCAGAACGCTATTTCAGCATAAACAAATCGTCTACTCCGAGCAACCGGCGGCAGGTAAACCCTTCTGCGTATTTGGTTCCGATGTATTTGCCATATTCCATGGCCCGCCCCTCGATATATGCTAAGAAATCGGGTTTTGAAATATAGGTCTGCGGTTCATCCGACACATATGCCTCACTATGGAATTGCGAACGGTAGGCTTTGATAGCCCTGATTTTATCTGCCCAATGATCCGTCACATCTACCGCAATATCGGGCTTAATATAATAGTCTTGGATCAATTGCAGCAGCAACCGGGGGCGATGGGGTGGCTGTGGTTCGCCGTCGCCCGCCCGTGTTTCTATCTTCCGCAGACCAGCCAGGAAAACGGCATCGTTGACCAGATCCCCCGCCCGGCCATGGTCGGGATGGCGGTCAACCAATGCATTGGAAATGATGATGTCGGGACAGTATTTACGGACGGCCTGTATAACCGCCAATTGATGAGGTTCGTCGTTACGAAAGAAGCCATCGCGCAAACCGAGGTTTTCACGGGCGGACAGGCCCAGTATTTCGGCGGCCCCGGCGGCTTCTTCGTCGCGCGACTCGGCCGTACCGCGCGTACCCAATTCACCGCGGGTAAGGTCTACAATACCCACCTTCCTTCCCATTTTCACGTGTTTGATGATGGTCCCCCCACACCCCAGCTCGGCATCATCGGGATGCACGGCAATGACTAATAAATCCAGTTTGTTTCTATCCATATATTAAAAATAGCCATAAGCGGGGCGGCGTTCCAGGCTCCGTATGATGTTTTCTATTTCGAAATCTTCTTCTGCGCTATATGTATTTTTGAGGTTGTGCCCGAAAACGCGGGCAATGGATTGGTAGAAGAAAGCGGTTACACCTCCACGTAAATCCTTGACGACTTCATAACTCGAATTTCCCGTTTGGCGGTCGATCAGTTTGATCAATATTTCGCCCTGCGAAATGGTCAAATTCTTCACTTCGCGGTTAAACATGTCCTTGATTTCCTTCTCGCACACTTTGACCAGTCGTTTTTGTTCGCGTCGGTTTTCCGTAACAGCCAGATCGCGGTACAATTGCTGGTATTTGTCTTGCGCATATTTGGCGTAGGGCAATACCTTTATCACGTTATAGCGCAACCGCAAGTAGCGCGCCTTGTCTTCGGGGCTCTTGAATACCCTCCTGCGCGTTACGGTTACCTCCGGAATCAACATCCAAGGTACCCGCTCGCCGTCCAGCACGGTCGTGGCCACCCTGTGCCGTTGGGAACGCTGGCCCTTGGGCTGGTGCGACAGGCTATCTTGCGCATACAGCCCGCTCGCCAGCAACGCCAGCGCTACAAAAAACACCAATCGAAGGAAAGCCATATGATGCAATATCAATAATTATCCGTACATTTACGCATATACACTATACAAATATAGAAATTCTTAAGCACAAAGAACAAGGCGATATGGTATGAAAGAATTGGTGATTGATTTAGAAGCGGAAAGCAAAGAGATACGCAAGCGGTATCGCGCATTACTACGTGCATGCAAGCCGACGTTGCAGCGTGGTGATAAGCAGATGATACGGAGGGCTTTCGACATGGCGCTGGAGAGCCATAAGGACATGCGGCGTAAATCGGGAGAGCCGTATATTTACCATCCCATCGCAGTCGCGCAGATTGCGGCCGAAGAAATTGGTTTGGGCACGACGTCCATCGTGTGCGCGCTGTTGCATGACGTGGTGGAAGATACTTATATTACATTGGAAGATGTGGAGCGCGAGTTCGGCAAAAAGGTTGCCCGAATCATCGATGGCCTGACCAAGATTTCAGGCATATTCGACCCCAATAGCTCTATACAGGCAGAGAATTTCCGTAAGATGCTGCTTACCCTAGCTGATGATGTCCGGGTGATCCTGATCAAGTTGGCCGACAGGCTGCATAACATGCGTACGATGGACTTCATGCCCCGCGATAAACAATTGAAAATTGCGTCCGAAACCTCCTACTTATATGCACCCCTCGCCCACCGTTTGGGTCTGTATGCCATTAAATCGGAGTTGGAAGACCTTTCGATGAAATATACCGATCCGGACACCTATAAATTCATTGCCAAGAAGCTGAATGAAAAGAAAACGGAACGGGAGCGCTTTATCCATAATTTCGTGGGGCCCATCAAGGAAATACTCAACGAACAGGGGGTCAACGCGGCTGTATTTGGAAGGCCGAAGTCTATCTATTCGATATGGAATAAAATGCGTAAGAAATCCATTCCATTCGAGGAGGTATACGACCTGTTTGCCATCCGAATCATCATAGACTCCGAGCAAGACAATGAGAAAGCGGATTGCTGGAAAGCCTATTCAATTGTGACCGACCTCTATCGACCCAATCCGGATCGCTTGCGCGATTGGGTATCATCGCCCAAAGCGAACGGCTACGAGTCGTTGCACACCACGGTGATGGGGCCAAAAGGACAATGGGTAGAAGTGCAGATAAGGACTATCCGCATGAACGAGATCGCCGAAAAGGGATTCGCCGCTCATTGGAAATACAAGGAATCCAATTCGGATAGCGGGTTGGACCAATGGATACAGAAGGTACGGGAGATACTCAGCAACCCCGAGTCCAATGCCATGGACTTCCTCGACGATTTTAAGATGAACCTTTTTTCGGATGAGATTTTCATCTTTACACCCAAAGGGGCGCTCATCCAACTACCCCACAACGCTACTGCGTTAGACTTTGCCTTCGAAATCCACTCCGATCTGGGCGCTAGCTGTATTGGCGCCAAGGTAAACCATAAACTGGTGCCTTTGAGCCATCATTTGCAAAACGGCGACCAGGTCGAGATTATCACGTCAAGCAAGCAGACCCCTAAAGAAGACTGGCTTAGCTTTGTGGTCACCGCAAAAGCTAAGTCGAAGATTAAATCGGCCCTTAAAGAAGAAAAAAGGCGTGTAGCGGAAGACGGCAAGGAAATTCTTGAGCGCAAGTTGAAATCACTGAAAATCACCTACAATACAGAGAACATCAACAAATTGACGATGTTTTTCAAATTCCCTTCGTCACAGGATTTGTTCTACAATGTCGCAAAGGGTGAGATAGACATCAAAAACCTCAAGGATTTTGCCCATAGCGAAAAAACGGCCGAGCACCAGAACGGGCAGCAGTTTGATTCACATATCAGTGGGCTGGTTCAGAAAATCAACAAAAAAGAGTACGAGACGCTGCTGATCGGGGATGATTTGCAGAAAATTGATTATACGTTATCTCCATGCTGTAACCCTATACCCGGCGATGATGTGTTTGGCTTCATCACCATCAACGACGGCATCAAGATACACCGCACCAACTGCCCCAATGCAGCCAAACTGATGGCGAACTACGGCTACCGCATCGTCAAGGCCAAATGGACCTCGCAGAAGGAGCTCGCCTTCCTCACCGGCTTGCGCATTGTAGGCATAGACGATGTTGGACTGGTCAATAAAATCACTAAGGTGATATCCGACGATTTCAAGGTGAACATACGTTCCATCACCATCTCGAGCAATGAGGGTATTTTTGAAGGATCCATTATGATTTTCGTCAACGATACGGCACACTTGGAAAACCTCATTAAACACCTCGCACAGATCAAGGGAATTACGGGGATCACTCGCTTTGACTCGAATAGTTGATACGTTTCCCGCGTTTGTATATCAATGCGATATTGTGTAAATTTGTAGACTTAACTTTCGGATGATGACTCAAACGGAAAATTACCAAACGGTAAAAAAAATTTTCGAAGCGTACCTGGAAAACAAAAGTCTACGCAAGACGCCTGAGCGTTACGCTATTCTTGAAGAGATCTATTCCAGGAATGATCATTTTGATGTAGAATCGCTTTACATCCACATGAAAAACAAAAAATACCGTGTAAGCCGCGCTACGGTATACAATACTTTGGAACTGTTGGTTTCGTGCGATTTGGTGACCAAACACCAGTTTGGCAAGAACATGGCCCAGTTTGAGAAATCTTACGGATACAAACAACACGACCACATCATTTGTATCGAATGTGGTAAGGTCGTGGAGTTCTGCGATCCACGCATCCACCAAATCCAAAGCATGGTCGGTGAACTCCTGAAATTCGAAATCAAGCACCACTCACTGAATCTATATGGTGTCTGCAGCGATTGTTCGGAGAAAAGAGCCGGCGGCTCGCCATTGCCTGCGGCCAAAAGAAATGAGTTGGTGGAGAGCAATTAGGTGTCCGATCCCCCCTTTTTGATTTAAGGCGGCTAGAATTTCAAAATAATGTTAGATTTGCCCCAAGTTTGGTATGCTTACGACCGCACAATGGCGTATTAATGCCGACCATTTCATTCGTTTATGTTTTTAATTTTCAACGCTGATAAACACTATGCAAGTTGATGTGCTTCTAGGCCTGCAATGGGGCGACGAGGGGAAAGGCAAAATTGTAGATGTACTTTGTCCGAAATACGACATGATCGCCCGATTCCAAGGCGGGCCGAACGCGGGCCATACCCTGGAATTTGATAACCAAAAATATGTATTGAACACCATCCCTTCAGGCATTTTCAATAAAGGCACGCTCAACCTCATCGGCAATGGAGTGGTTATCGATCCGATTATCCTGAAGCGGGAACTCGACACGCTCAAGAAAAACGGTTTCGATCCGGTAGCGGACGGCAAACTGGTGGTAGCCCGCAAGGCGCACCTGATTCTGCCTACGCATCAATTGCTTGACGCCGCATCGGAAAGTAAAATGGGGGCCGGCAAGATCGGTTCTACCCTCAAGGGCATCGGCCCTACGTATATGGACAAGACGGGACGGAATGGCCTACGCGTGGGCGACACCACCTTGCCTGATTTCATGGATCGCTACCAACGTTTGGTCGAAAAACATAAGTCCATCCTTTCCCATTACGGAGATATTCCTGACTTCAACGAGCGTGAACAAGCATTTCTGGAAGCTGTTGAATTCCTCAAGACCATTCCACATGTAGATAGTGAACACTTGGTAAACGGGTATCTCAGCGAAGGAAAAAGCATCCTTGCGGAAGGCGCACAGGGCACCTTGTTGGATATTGATTTCGGCTCCTACCCGTTTGTCACTTCTTCCAACACCACGACAGCCGGTGCCTGTACAGGCTTGGGTATTTCGCCGGCTAAGATAGGGGCGGTTATCGGCATCTTTAAAGCCTACTGCACGCGAGTAGGTGGCGGCCCCTTCCCTACCGAGCTCGAAAATGAGACCGGCGAAAAGCTCCGCCAATTGGGCCATGAATTCGGTGCAACTACCGGACGCGCGCGCCGTACGGGATGGATTGACCTGCCGGCGCTAAAATACGCAATTATGCTCAATGGGGTTACGGAATTGGTGATGACCAAAGCCGACGTATTGAGTGGTTTCGACACCATATACGTTTGTACCCATTACATCCAAAATGGCGAAAAAATCGATTATATGCCGTACGACATCATCAGTGTACCACCCGAGCCGGTATATGAGGCGTTGCCTGGCTGGAATGAAGACCTATGCCACATTACGAAAACCGATGAGATACCGCAAACGCTTCTAGATTATATTGCCTATCTGGAACGTCACCTTGGCGTACCGATACGCTACCTCTCGGTGGGTCCGGATCGAAAACAGACGCTGGTATTGAGTTAACACCCTCATGGTATCCTTAGCATACCACTTGGACGATAGTGAGACATTTATCCAAAGAGCACTGCAATGGGCGGCGCAATTTGAACATGTCTGCTACCTAGACTCCAATGGCTATCGCGATAACCACGGAAACATCAACGTGTTTATTGCCGTTGGTGCAAGTGCTTTTTTTGTGTCGGATGGCGAAGATACTTTTGCCGCCCTGCAGCAATTTGTGGATGGCTATCCGAACACATGGATCCCGGGGTATTTGGGTTATGATTTAAAGAATGAGCTGGAGGAACTCGACTCCCAGCATCCCAACCGCACGGGATTTCCCGATGCCTATTTTTTCGTACCGGAATACACGTTGCTAATCGGTCAGTTCAACGCCGAAATCCAAGGCCGCCATCCCCGGGACATTGTCGACCAGATTAACGCCACTCCGCTGGTGGAAGAGTCGCCCGGGTTCGAAGGGCGATTGAAATACCGCATGAACAAATCGGCATATTTTGCCGCGTTTGCCGACCTACAGCGTCACATCCGTCAAGGTGATGCGTATGAGGTAAACCTCTGCCAGGAGTTTTACGCAGAAAAAGCACACCTCAATCCGCTCGCGGCGTACCGCCGGCTCAACGAGGTATCGCCTACTCCTTTCTCCTGTTTTTTTAAATTCGGGGATCACTATATCCTATCGGCCTCGCCTGAGCGTTTCCTATCGAAGAATGGCAATATGCTCCTGTCGCAACCCATCAAGGGTACCGCACCACGCGGCAAGGATGCGATCGAAGATGAACGGATAAAGGCCAACTTGGCCACCAATCCCAAAGAAATCAGTGAAAACATCATGATTGTTGATTTGGTGCGCAACGACCTTACGCGAAGCGCTTCGCCGGGTACTGTACGGGCCGAGCAACTATTGCAGATCCACAGCTTTAAGCAGGTGCATCAACTGATTTCTACCGTTACCTGTGAAATACGCCCCGATGTGGGCATCGTGGAAACGCTGCAGAACACCTTCCCACCCGGCTCGATGACCGGTGCACCCAAAATCAGCGCGATGAAGTTGATCGATCGGTATGAAAACAGCCGTCGTAGTGTGTATTCCGGGGCGCTAGGCTACTTCAGTCCACAGGGAAATTACGATTTCAGCGTGGTGATACGCACGCTTTTGTACAATGCCGAAAATGGATATTTGTCGTTCCATACAGGCGGGGCCATCACAGACAGCGCCGATCCCGAAAAAGAATACAATGAATGCCTCCTGAAGGGGAAAGCCTTATTTGAGGTGCTTAAGAGTAATTCTTAATGGTTAATGGTCAATTGTTAATTCTGTCAGCCGTTTTCCCCACAACAACCTTCACCATTTGGTCGTAATCCAAGTAGGTATTGGCCAGTCGCTGCACTTCTTCTTGGGTAATCGAATTTACGGTATCCGTATAATAATCATAATAATCCAAACCGAGGCCCGAAAAATAGACATTCTTGAATTTATCCGCATGTGAGAACACATTCTCTAAGCTTCCGAGCATGGTTCCCATCATATAGTTGCGCACCAAGGCCAATTCCGCTTCGGTTACCGGCTCATCGCAGAGCCGCCGGATCTCCTTTTGTATCTCCAGCAAGGTCGCTTCCGTCACCTCCACGCCCACTTCCGACGCTATGGTAAAGAATGCTCCGTGTTTTAACGACGCCAAACCTGAGCCAATGTTATAGGTGTAACCTTTGTCCTCGCGGATGTTAGCCATCAGCCGCGAGCCAAAATAGCCGCCTAGCAGTGTATTGACCACCTGCAATCCCGGAAAATCCGGGTGCGAGCGTCGAATGCTTGGCCCACCGAGCCTAATCGCCGACTGTAATGCATCTGCCCGTTCTACTACGATGGGCTCCGTCGCCGCGACCGGGGCGAAGACAGGAGGTACATCGTGCGGCATGATGTCCCCATCGTTTTGCCATCCACCACCGAAGAGCTGTTCCAATATGCGGATTACTTCATCCGTCACCTTCCCAGACACCACCAACATGGCCTTTTCCGGCCGATATTGCCTGCTAAACAACGATCGCAAATCATCCTGTACAATGCGCTCATAATCAGAAACGTCTGGTGTATATCCATAACGGGTTTCTCCGAACACAGCACGATTGAACTGCCGTCGTGCCACGAAGCTATTCTTCTTGAGCGATACCTGTAGTTTTTGGGAGTTGTTGCGGATATACGTTGCCAATTCTCTATCGGGGAAAATAGAGTCGGTGAGGATTTCATGCACCAACGGCAGCAGAGAAGGCAGGTGCCTATTGAGCGAAAACAACGTGAGCGACGATTGGTCATACCCAAACGACGGCACTAGGAAAGCGCCGTGGAAATCCACTTGTTCCGCGAGCTGCGCGCTGCTATGGGCAGAAGTACCTTCCAACAGCATGTCACATACGCATGTATTCAAAAGGGCTCGGTTTTCGGCCTGAAAGACATTATCCACCATCCATTCGATCCGCACGAGTTCTTGGTCGCCCGCATTAAAAATGAAGACCTGCAAACCATTGGCGAAGGTTAACCGGGTGGGTTTGATTAAATCAAACCGAGTTGTGGCGAAATGCGCGGGTGGTATCGTTCTATTGAGCATCGACATTACTTAAATAAATCAGCGTGGATGAATTTTCTTTCCTAAACAGTGTTTGGGCTTGTTGTAGGATATCGGCCGCGGTAACGGCGAGATACCGCTCCGTTTCGTGGTTGAAACGGTCGGCATCGCCCAACAGCTCAAAGTAAGCCAAGTTCATGGCCTTCTCTAATATAGCCATCTCGGCAAAAACCATGGTTGATTCTATCTTATTCTTCACTTTCTCCAGTTCATAGGGTTCAACCGGGCTGGCGCAAAGCTGCTCCAATTGCTCCCATATCGCTTGTTCCGCGCGATCTATGGAGACATTCGGCAGCGGTTTCCCTTCGACAACAACCAACCCTGGATCGAGGCTCCCCATTTGGTATGCATTCACTTCACTAAACAACTCATTCTCCTTCACCAAGCGGCGGTACAAGCGCGACGAAGGCCCTTGGGAGAGTAAGTCCGTGATCAGGTCGACGGCATAATAGCCTGCATCATTGCGGGCGGGGCTATGGAACGCGATGTAAATGGAGTTTTGTGGCACGTCGGCATATACCACTTCCCGACGTGCCGCTAACTGTTCGGGTTCCGGTGGAAGCTCGCGCAAGGGCTTCCGGCCTGCGGGTATATCACCAAACCATTTTTCGGCGAGTGCCTTTACCTGGCTTGTTTCCACATTTCCCGCCACAACAAGGCATGCATTTGAGGGGGTATAATAGGTAGCAAAAAACTCCTTTACATCATCCATTTTAGCTTCTTCGATGTGGGTAAGTTCTTTGCCGATCGTTGCCCATCGATACGGATGCACCTGGTAGGCCATGGGTCGCAGTCGCAGCCAAACATCGCCATATGGTTGGTTAAGGTAACGCTGTTTAAATTCCTCACACACCACATTCCGTTGCACTTCGAGGCTCTTCTCACTGAATGCGAGCGATAGCATCCGGTCGCTTTCCAACCAAAAAGCGGTCTCTAGGTTCGCCGCCGGCAGGGTGATGTAATAGTTGGTGATATCGTTGCTGGTAAAGGCGTTATTCTGCGCCCCGGCAGCTTGGGAAGGCCCGTCGAAATGAGGGATATTCACCGAACCACCGAACATCAAGTGCTCAAAAAGATGTGCAAACCCCGTCTTGGAGGGGTCTTCATCGCGTGCACCCACATCATACAGTATATTGACCACGGCCATGGGTGTAGCGTTGTCCTGATGTACTATAACGCGTAAGCCGTTGGCCAGCGTAAATCGATCGAAAGAAACCATTCGTTATTTGCTATGATATATGCTCAATGTGCTAACCAATCCACGCCTTGCTTGAGCATGGAAAGGGTAAAGGCCTCCTCACTGTCCGGCGCCGGCTTGAAGTCGTACGCCCACTGTGCTTGCGGCGGCAAGCTCATCAAAATGGATTCGATACGGCCATTTGTTTCCAATCCGAACTTCGTTCCCGCGTCGTAAACGAGATTGAATTCCACGTATCGTCCCCGTCTCAGGTACTGCCATTGCTGTTGTTGATCGGTAAATGATTTATGGCGGTTCCTGTTTACCAATTCCGAATAAATTGGCACAAAATTTTTGCCCAGGGCGCATGAAAACCCAAGAATATCCGACCACGATATGCCTGTTTTATCGGGAGTAAGCCGATCATAAAAAACGCCGCCTATGCCGCGGGTTTCCTGGCGATGTTTGATATAGAAATAGCGGTCCGCATGGGCTTTAAACTCAGGATAAAAGGTCGGGCTGTACTGGTCACAGACCGCCTTCAGCGATCCGTGGAAGAAGGAGGCATCATCCAATTGAATATAATGCGGTGTAAGGTCGATCCCTCCCCCGAACCAGCGTACATGATCATTCAATTCGAAATACCGGATATTCATATGGATAATAGGAACGAATGGATTGTTCGGGTGAATAACAATAGATACACCCGTCGCAAAAAACTGCTCATCATCCACCTGAAATGCCTTCTTCACCGGTTCGGGCAACACACCATGTACGGCAGAAAAATTTACGCCCCCACGTTCGATTACGTTTCCTTGTTGGATGATGCGGGTGCGCCCCCCTCCGCCACCATCACGCTGCCACAGTTCCTCGGCAAAGGATGCCCCTCCATCCAAGGCTTCCAACCCGCTGCATATTTCGTCTTGTATGGCCTGGTATTGTGCTGCTATCGTTTGTTTATCCATCGCTGTCATGCTTCATTCCTAGTAACCCACCGCCACATCGTCGCCACGGGGATCCGCTCCGCCCTGCAACTTACCGTCTGGCAATACGAGAATGGCATCCACGCGACCGATGGCACGCCTATTAACCAATTTATAGCCCGTCGTTGACAATGCGTGGCGCACCGGTTTGCTGATAGCGTCCTTTTCCACCGCCACTTCGGCGGGTAGCCATTGGTGGTGGAACCTCGGGGCCGACACGGCTTCCTGCATATCCATCCCGAAGTCCACCACATTCAGAATGGTCTGGAATACGGATGTGATGATTGTCGACCCACCCGGCGTCCCCACGACCATAAACAACCCGCCATCTTTCTCAAGGATGGTGGGGGTCATGGAGCTCAGCATCCGCTTTCCCGGTTCGATGGCGTTCGCTTCACCACCCGTTAACCCAAACATATTTGGTGCCCCCGGCTTTACCGAGAAATCATCCATTTCATTGTTCAACAGAAACCCTGCGCCCGCCACGACCACTTGCGAACCGTATGAGCCATTGATTGTCGTTGTAATCGCGACGGCATTGCCATGTTCGTCCACGATGGAAAAGTGGGTGGTTTCTTCGCTTTCTGTCCGCGGTATTTCACCCGCGTAAATGTCACTACTAAATGAGGCATGCTGGAAATTTATATTGCGCATCCGATCAGCATTATAGGCCGAATCGATGAGCATCTCGCGCGGTACATCATAATAATCAGGGTCGCCCAAGTGTGTCGCCCGGTCGGCATACACGCGGCGTTCGGCCTCGATCATCACGCGCATGGTGGAATCGCGCTGGAACCCCCACTGCGCGAGTGGATAGGCTTCTACCGATTTTAACATGGATATCAGGGCGATGCCGCCACTGGATGGCGGGGGCATAGACACCACACGATACCCCCTGTACGTCGAAACTACCGGATTGCGCCACTTCGCCTCGTAATCTTTCAGGTCGTCGTGGCTGATGATGCCGTTGCCGGCGGTCATTTCGGCTACGATGCGGTCAGCTGTCTCACCTTCATAAAAGCCAGCCCTTCCCTGTTGGCTTATCAATGTCAGCGTATATGCCAATTCGGGCTGTACCAACGTATCGCCGGCCACCCATTCCGCCGCTTTTACAAAAGCGGTACCCTCCGGATTGTACTTTTCGAAGTTTTCCTTCCTACGGTTGAGCTCGTCCGCCTGCATTTCCGTAATGACAAACCCCTGTTCGGCCAAGCGGATAGCGGGTGCCAACAAGGTAGCCCAGTCCAGTTTTCCATAACGGTCATGCGCTTTCACCATTCCGTCGACAGAACCCGGCACACCCGAGGCCAATTGGCCACGTAGGCTCAGGTCAACGATCGGATTGCCCTCCTCGTCAAGGTACATATCGGTCGTTGCCGCTTTCGGTGCAGCTTCACGAAAATCGAGCGCGGCGAACTCCCCTTCGGCGCTTCGGTATACCATAAAGCCACCGCCTCCGATGTTACCGGCGTTGGGATACACCACGGCCAGCGCAAATTGCACAGCAACCGCTGCATCCACGGCGTTTCCCCCATCTTTCAGCACCTGCAAACCCACGGCAGATGCCTCGGGATGTGCCGTCACCACCGCTGCATGTTCGTAGAGAGCGGGTTGCGTTCCATCGTTGGGTACGCTGCATGATGCAAATGCAACGCTTACAAAAGCCATTATCAGGATACGGGTCCAGGTAACGGGGTTGGTTAGTGAGTACGTCATGGTTTAATCAAGTTAATTTGTCGGCTAATAGCTTCATTTCAGTTATCGGTTGCTGCTGCTCATACAGCACGCGATACACCGCATGGCAGATGGGTAGATCGATCGCGTGCTTACGGCAAATCTGTTCGATGCAATAAGACGCGTAATAACCTTCTGCAACCATATTCATTTCCAATTGGGCTGATTTAACGGAATATCCTTTTCCAACCATATTTCCAAAGGTACGATTCCGGCTGAATTGTGAATATGCGGTTACCAACAAATCACCCAAATAGGCCGATTCCTTGATATCACGGGCGATGGGGTGTACCGTATTAACAAAGTGCGCCATTTCACGCAAAGCGTTCGATACCAATACCGCCTGGAAATTATCGCCGAACCCAATACCGCGGCATATGCCACCGGCCACGGCATAGATATTCTTAAGCACAGCGGCGTATTCCGTGCCATAGATATCGTCAGAAACATTCGTTTTGATATAACGGGTCCCAATCAAAGTCGCGATGTCCGTCGCAGCATCGACGTTTTGCGACGCCACGGTGAGATACGAAAGTTTTTCGAGCGATACCTCCTCCGCGTGGCAGGGACCGCCGATCACGACGATGTTATCGATCGGTATATCAAGTTGTTCTTGGAGGTAGTCGCCCACTATCTGGTTTTCATCGGGTACAATGCCTTTGATGGCAGAGACAATGATCTTGCCGCGTAGCATCTCCGGCGTGATATCGCGTAAGGCATCCTTCAAAAACGCCGCCGGTGTATTCAATATCAAGATATTGGCATGTTCCACCACCGAGTGCGTATCGACGTGGATATGACGTTTGGGAATTTTAACGGTGACTGCACTCAGGTAGTTAGGATTGTGCTTATACGTACGAATATAGTCGGCCGTTTGCCGGTTGCGGACCCACCAATGGATGGATTTATCCTCATCGTTATCACCTAGCATCTTCACCATCGCCGTTGCCCAGCTTCCGCTTCCTATTACACCAACCGAGTGTTTTTCAGTTACCATAAAATTCCTACTATGCCATGGGGACGATTACATCGATCGCCAACCGTTAACAAAAAAGCCCCTCAATTCAACATCAAGAGGCTCGGTGGTACGCCAATCAGGATTCGAACCTGAGACCGACGGTTTAGAAAACCGTTGCTCTATCCAGCTGAGCTATTGGCGCATCCATTTTCCGCTGCAAATTTAGTTAAAATTGTTAGAATATATAAACTATAAATACTTCCGTTTACGCACCTGATGTTGCCCTATGGCCACCAATAACAGCAATCCGCACGGGAGAGCCACGTTAATCCACTGCCAAAACACACGCTCCTCTTGAACTTTAACGCCATTCAATACACGCAATTTCAATTCTTTGGCGCGCAGGTCGATGATGGCGCCATCGCCGGTGAGGTAATCAACCGCGTTCAGAAGAAATGCCTTATTGCCATATTGCTGCTCGGTATATCGATCCCATCCGAGCGGATAAGGTGATCCGTCGGTTGGGTTGATTTGCCCGCTGAACACATCGCCATCAGCAATGGCGATCATCTTGGCGGGCTTGCCTCGCCGCGGTGTGGTTCCGTCGACCGGAATCCCTGTAGGCACCGGACGATCGGCAAAGACGGAAGGGAACCTGCCCGCTAACAAAGCCGCCACTGTATGCTTTTGACTACCAAACGACCCTGCATCGGGCTGCTCGGCTGCCATCTGCAATGATAATGTTGCGGGCACGGGCAATATACGCGAAAAAGGCGAAGAAGTAAGCAGTATGGTCTTATGTACACCCGGTACGGCAATGGTATCCAGTGTACCCGCAAATTCACTACGGATACCATCGAGGTTCCGGACGATAGGCTGGTTGTCATTGGGCACAAAAACAGGGTAGAATGGCCAAGAGACCAGTTCGATGGCTTGATTCGTTGTACCGCCTACGGTGAGCGGTATCTTGGCACTGTTCATATCGGCAATAAGATCATAATTAAACCGTATCCCATAAGTAAACAACAAATCGTCAAGCTGGAGATGCCGTGCAACCGCGGTCTGTTGCCCACCTGATCGCAAACTATCCAGGTGCGCATCCAACTGGTCAATGGCCCAGATCACGCTTCCCCCGCCCATCACGTAATGGTTGATTTTGTATTTTTCCTTCTCTGAAAACGGCTTGGTTGGTTTGGCGACGATGAGTACCCCCAGCTTATCCAATCCATCCATGGAAATGCTGTCCAGATTGACAAAACCTACCTCATAACCACTCATCAGACTTTGGATGGCATCGTATAAAGCTAGATTGCCGGGCTCACCATGACCTTCGGTAAAACCAATAAGTGGCCTACCCCCGCCGGCCACTTTACGGATAGCCGAAACCAACGCATATTCCAGGTTCTGGATGGAATTATTCAATGCCGCTTCGTGCGACTGGTTCATCCGGTTTTGCAGCAAGCTGACGGGGACATCGGTATCTCCTGCCGTTACCAATACAGCCGGATATACGAGCTGTTGCGAAAGTCCGGCGTCTGTACGCACACTCAGGTTCGTCGGCATGATGCCGTGCTGGGCAAGCGCTTCGGTGTTTTCACGTTGCTCCTGTAAGGTACCATCCAACGGGTCGACGATGGCAAAGCTCAACATGCCAGAAGAATAACCTTGTATATCTTTAAGCATATCGACGGTAGCACGTTTCAGCCGTTCGAAGCCCGCCGGCAAATCACCATCCAGTAGGACGGTGACATGGAGCGGAGCAGGAAGCTCTTTTACCGTTGCAATGGCAACGGGCGATAGCGTAAACCGTTTGTCGGCAGTGAGGTCTATTCTTCCGAAGAACCAGGAGGCAAATAGATTTATAACCATCATGCCAGCGACCATTACCAGACCGCGCAACGCCATCGCTTTCACCTGCCATCGATCGCGCAATAGCCAGAAATACGCCACCATTAGAAAGATAAATATTACGCTCGCGAAGTAAACGAGATCGCGGCTGTCGATCACTCCCCTGCTGACGGCATCGAAATGCGATTGCACACCTAGCGATGCCATATAATAAGCCATTGTGGAAAACATCGTCAATCCACTTGCCGCCTCAAAGGCATAGAAAAGGAAAAAGCAACCGAACAGCGCCACCAAGAAAGCGATGATGACGTTGCGCGTAAGCGCCGAGGCGAAAACACCTACGGCACAGAAAACAGCGCCCAACAAAAACAGGCCGATATACGAGCCGATGATTGCCCCTGTATCTACGTTGCCCACCGGCATCGCCAGTTGGTATATGGCTACGTAGTATACCGCAGTGGGTATCAGCGCTAGTACCACAATGGTAAGGCTACCCAAGAATTTACCCAAAACGATATGATGCATCGGTAAGGGCCGCGTAAGCAGCAGTTGCCACGTACCCTCACCCCGCTCACCTGCGATGCTGCGCATGGTAATGGCGGGAATAAAGAACATGAACAAGTATGGGCTTAGCCGGAAAAAACCGTCGAGCGATGCATAACCATAGGCCAGAATACTGGTATCGGGAAAAACCCACAGTAATAGGCCGGTTGCCAACAGAAACAGCCCGATGGCCAGGTAGCCGGTCAAGGAGCCGAAAAAAGCGGTGATTTCTTTTATATAGATACTGCGCAAACCGTTTGACTTTTGATGGTTCGAAAATAGGAAAACGGGGCGACATGGCAAACCGGTCTGGCAAACCTTGGGCAAAGGTAAGTCGGTTTTATGGCCTATTATTTATATTTCCCTGATAATGTTTGCCTTGCTAAAAAAAGCATAATTGAATTTGCAAAATGTACTAGAGTTCGTACTTTTGCGGCGGAGAGTTGGCAGAGTGGTCGAATGCGGCGGTCTTGAAAACCGTTGACTGTCACAGGTCCGGGGGTTCGAATCCCTCACTCTCCGCTGTGAGGGATTTCATTCTGAAGTCCCTCTTTTTTTTCTAAAATCAGGAGATTTAAGTGTTTCATTTTCTGGTGGTTATGGGATAGAATATCTATCATGGTAGGTGTTCGATAGATGTTGTTTTTATAGTACAAATTGCTGTCGAACACCATTTTCACAAGTTCCTGCTTTTTTAACGTACCTCCTGTCTCATAAACGTATTTCATGTCGGTTAAAAGATGCAAATGCTTGTTCATGAGCTGAGAAGCGTAGTTAGTGTTCCCGCTTAGCCGCTGTACCTTGGCATTGAGGTCGAGGATCTTTTCGTTAAACAAGCCATACCATCTATCATATGTTTCTTTCGAAATATGGTTTTTAATCCATTTTTCCTCCAGTTCGAAAAGATTACTTTTTTCTTCATCCAGTTGCTTCTTCGTATCTTGTAATATCTGCTTATTGGCGGTGAATTCCTTTTCAATGGCCTTTTCCGTTCCAATCCGGATATCCGATAATCTACGCTCCGGAACACTCATTAACTCAAAAGCTCCGGAGAGCTGTTTGTGAGCGTTGGTTGCACTGATATTATTATGTCCCGAAAAACGACACTTATAATAATAGAAGTATTTCCCAGATTTTCCGCGCGAAGGGGCTCCAGATACGGGATTCCCACAATGACATTTCAATACACCCCTTAAAGGAAGGCTATCATCTATCTTCAGCCGGTTCTTTTGCGGCTTTTTCATTTTGTACTGAACCATTTGCCAGCTAGTGAGATCAATGATTGGCTCATGATTAGCAGGGAACAGGCCTCCCGGATATTCCTTGAATGGCTTAACATAATTTAAAGCGGCATAGGCAGGATTTTGCAAAATCCTTTCAATAGCCATGTTACCACCTCTATTATGGCCCATTTTCCGGGCTTCTAGTTTGATGATGTTTAGTGGTACATCCTTTAGATAGGCATCAAAAATATAACGAATTATTTTTGCATCTTCTTCTACTATTACCAAGTGTCTCGCCTTTCCGTCCCCTTCTTTGCGATAACCAAATGGTGCTATTCTTTGGACAAAACGCCCATCTTTGGCTTTTGCTGTGTACATACCACCACGTACCTTAATACTCCTGTTAATGTTATCTTCTTCTGCTAGCAAAAGTTGAAGTCCGGCTCTGAAAAAGCTTCCGGGAGTGTCGTAGTCGAATACAATACCTTCCGTAACTGATACAATCTGTATGCTAAACTTCTGCTGTAACTTTTTGACGTAACTAAGTGATTCACCAGCATCTCGGCTGAACCTATCCAGTTGATCGACAACGAGGTAGTTAACATGCTTATGGTGCTTGGCAATGAAATTCTGGAGCTTTTCAAAATCCGGCCTGTCAAATGTCTTGGCACTATGGCCCCGGTCTATGAAAGAGTCAATGAGTTTGACGTCAGAATTTTTCAACCATTGGTCAGTATATAATTCCTGACGCTCAATTGATCCGTTACTTTGTCCTATCTGACTAAAACGTAAATATCTAATCGCAGTTTTCATAGTATTCCTTTAGGGTAGCTTCTACAATGATTTGTACAATTAAATTTACCAATTTTTCTTCTTTTTCCTTCTCTATTTCTTCAGAAGTTTTCAACAAGTCTTTTTTCTGAAACGACTGATTATCTGTTGATTTATCCATCAAATAAAGGTTAATATTGTTATTAATTGAGGTAATTTTTAACTATATTTGTTTATGTAAGGAGACCTTGTTATGAAGACATTCGTTTACCTGTGTATTACAAGCATCATCGGCTCCGGGGCATTCCTTGCCGCGTTGTCCATGTCCAATCCGTGGCCGGCCTATGCCGTGGGTTTTGGGGTGTGGGCACTGTTCTTTTGGGGAGTGGTTAAACGGTCGCAGGAGGCTGCAAAACGTCGCAAACGGGAAAGGTTGTTCGATGAGTGGTTAGGTTCGCAGTCGCGCGGCGGCAGGAATTATTGAGACGGTAAAGGTTTACCTTTTCCCACCGCCGTTGGATTTCCGAAAGCTCCGTGTGATTCTCGAATGGAGTATTTTTCTTTTTGCTGGTAGATGCAATGGATTGAATCGTCAGCGGCTATGTCCAATGGACGATGGCCTGTCGATAGACAGGATATCAATTTGAGAGGCATTAAAAACGACATATTCCGGTTCGTTCTTACCGAAGTCGGAAATAATGCCATCATATCCCGCTTTGACCATCATCTGGTGGGCATCTTCGTTATTCAGGGCGTCGCGCATCTCGCCGAGTTCTCCCAAACTTATTTCATCATACAAAGCCTGTAGCGCTGTGGGGTTGTCCAGTTTTTCACCCGTTCCGATTTCCCAGATCAGGGACGCCTGGCTTTCCTCGTTGAAAATGGAATGGATACGCAGGTCGAGGGGATTTCTAATGTCCAAGTGCGCGGTGACGACAGTGTCGCCGAACATCAGGACGTTTTCTTTTTTGCTGGAAAAGAAAAAGCCGTGCACCGTATTGTCCCAAGCTGTGTTACTGCCGCGGTAGTGATCTTCGAACTGTTCGAAGAAGACGTGTGTACCGTGGTAGAACAGCATATTCGGATCGACTACCATTTTTTGATACTCATACATCTACTTCGGGATTTAGCGATTCTTCAAAAGCGGTCAGTTGCTCACCGATGGGGTAATTGGCCACGAGCATTTCGGTCTTGGTCTTTTGGTCGCCACCTTTGGCATTGACGGAGACCTTCTGCCTGACGGACCATTTCTGCCATCCATGTTGTTTGGTATACCGTTCAAGTGGCGGCGAGGGATAGGATGAGAGCAGGAATTTACCCTTTATCTTGCTGAGTAGATAGAGCAATTCCTCATAATCCCGCTCGCTGTAACCATCGTAATGGCCGAGGTCAGAATTGTAATAAGGCGGATCACAATAGAAGAAACTATCCGGGGTATCCCTGCTGGCGACGACATACAGCGCATCGGCGCATTCAAGCTGACACCCTTCCAGTCGGGTTGCAAATACCTTGGTAAATCCGTCTCTTTTGGTATTGATTTTTCTGGTGGTTGTGTTGGAGGTTACATCAAACCCCCAACTGCCGTTGAGCTTACTGCTGAACGATTGGGAGCTGAGTACCCACACGGCCCAGGCCCGTTTTATGTCCGGAAACATGTCGGGATTGTTGTAAACGACCCATGCCTTGTGGTGCAGGTCGCGGCTGTGGAGGGTGTTTCTAATTTCGGCTTCCAGTCCGGCAAAGCCTTCCTTGACTACCCGGTAGAAGTTGATCAGCTCGCCGTTGGTGTCGTTGATGACCTCGACCTTGGAGGGGCGCTTGGCAAAGAAGATGGCAGCACCGCCGATGAAGGGTTCGCAGTACAGTGTGTGGCGCGGTATGAGCGAGACGATGCGGGCGGCAAGCTTCTGTTTTCCGCCATAGTAGCTGATGGGAGTCTTTAGCCTGATCATGTTCATATCAATTGTCGTAAAGGGTCAGAGAATCTCGTTGATGGTAAAATCCATGGGTCTGCCTT
>NZ_JBMQOC010000019.1:0-23350 GCF_053550995.1 Parapedobacter sp. | reverse complement strand
TTCCTGCTGTTGGTTACTGGGCTGGCCATACTCGGATTCTACGTGGGGAACGGGATTTCGGGCAAGGTATCCGGCCATAAGCTACAAAAGGGTTTCGGCTGGTTTGTGCTCTTCATGAGTATTTATATCCTGATTAACGAACTTTTTCTTTAACGATCATATCCGAAGGTGACGGAAGTCACCGAATCGAGGTATCCCACGCCTTTACCTTTGTATCATTAAACATATAATACAAATCGGAAATCAATCAAATAAAAATAACCATGCAAATCGAACAGATTTACACAGGATGTCTGGCGCAAGGCGCTTACTACATCGAAAGCAACGGCGAGGCCGCTATCATTGACCCGTTGCGGGAAGTCGACCCCTATATCAAGCGGGCGGAAAAAGACGGTGCGACCATCAAATATGTACTGGAAACCCACTTTCACGCCGACTTTGTATCCGGCCATATTGATCTGGCCGAAAAAACCGGTGCCACCATCGTGTATGGTCCTACGGCTCAGCCGGGATTTGCCGCGCATGTAGCCGAGGATGGTGAAAAACTGAAATTGGGCGACGTGACCATCACCGTGATCCATACACCTGGTCACACCCTGGAAAGCACTAGCTTCTTACTTACCGACGAAATGGGAAAGGAAGTGGGCCTCTTCACCGGCGACACACTCTTCATTGGCGACGTGGGTCGCCCCGACCTTGCCCAAAAAGTAAGGGCCGAACTTACCGAAGAGGTGCTTGCCAGCCACCTATATGATTCACTGCATACTAAAATCATACCCCTGGCCGACGATATCATCGTCTATCCTGCCCATGGAGCCGGATCGGCCTGTGGCAAGAACATGAGCACGGAGACCACCGATACGCTGGGCAACCAGAAGAAAACAAACTACGCATTGCAGGACATGCCTAAAGAAGCGTTCATCAAGCAGGTGCTGACAGGACTTATGCCACCCCCGGCTTATTTCCCGAAAAATGTATTGATGAATATCCAGGGATACGACAGCATCGATGAAGTGCTGGATCGGGGCATGCAATCCCTGAATCCGGCAGCCTTTGAAGCGGCTGCCAATGAAACCGATGCCATATTGCTGGATACGCGGGATGCGCAGGTATTTGCAAAGGGGTTCATTCCCAATTCCATCAATATCGGGATCGACGGCAGTTTTGCCCCATGGGTAGGCGCCCTCATTCCCGATATCCAACAGCCTATCCTCATTATCGCCGAAGAAGGTCGCGAGGAAGAAGTGATTACGCGCCTCGCCCGTGTGGGTTATGATCATGCTATCGGCTACCTGAAGGGCGGTTTTAAGGCTTGGCAGGCAGATGGTCGTGAGGTCGACGCCATTACTTCCATCACTGCTGATGAACTGGCCTTGCTAAAAGAAGCAAACGCTGGCCCAGCCATCCTCGATGTCCGGAAACAAAGCGAATATGACGCCGAACATGTGATCGGTGCACAGAACCTGCCATTGGATTATTTCAACGAACGCCTCAGCGAAATCGATAAAACCAGGACGTATTATGTTCATTGCGCCGGGGGGTACCGTTCGATGATTCTAGTCTCCATTCTCCGGGCAAGAGGGTATGACAATCTAATTGACATACAGGGCGGATTCAAAGCCATCAAAACGTCGGACAAATTCGCCATCAGCGACTACGTATGCCCGAGCACGATGCTATGACAGTTTAGTAACGTTTAATAATCACCGATCCTGCCGCCAAAGCAGTGGCAGGATCAAAAAAATCAAGAAAATGGAAACCACAACAATGACAACCATGCCGAGGATCGGCGATCTGGCACCGGATTTTTCGGCCGTCACTACTACCGGACCGATGACGTTCTCGGAATATAACAAGGGTAGCTGGGTGATCTTCTTCTCCCATCCTGCCGATTTCACACCCGTCTGCACGACCGAAATGAGTGGTTTTGCGCAGGACAGTGATTTTTTCGGGCAACACAACACCAAACTGCTCGGACTGAGCATCGACAGCATCCATTCGCACATCGCCTGGGTCAATGCCGTCCATGAAAAAACAGGGGTGCTTTTCGGATTCCCCATCGTGGCCGACCTGGATATGAAGGTCAGCAAATTATATGGCATGCTACAGCCCGGAGAAAGCGAAACGGCGGCCGTTCGGGCGGTCTTTTTCATCGATCCTGTCGGCAAAATCCGCCTCATCATGTACTACCCGCTCAACGTTGGCCGGAATATGGAGGAAATCAAGCGTGCGCTGCTCGCGCTACAGACTTCGGATGAGCACCAAGTGGCCACGCCGCTTAACTGGCAGCCCGGAGACAAGGTTATCATTGGCGCTCCAAAAACGTTGGAAGCGCTCGCCGCGCGCAAGGCCAGCGATCTGGAAATGGTAGACTGGTACCTGGCGAAGAAGTTACTTTAACAAGTCATCGATTACACACAATAGCAATGAATTTTCTAACTGCCCTTTTCGGCACTTCCGAAAAAGCTGATTTCAAGCAGCTCAAACACGACGGTGCCCTGATCATCGATGTGCGGACACCCGGCGAATTTGCGGGTGGGCACATCACCGGGAGCATCAACATCCCATTGGATAAAATTTCTGTCCGAGCGGTGGAACTGAAAAAGAAAAATAAACCCATCGTCACCTGCTGCAGAAGCGGCAACCGGAGCGGTATGGCCAAAACCATACTGGCTGAAGCCGGATGCGAAGTATACAACGGCGGGGCATGGAATGTGTTGAACGAAAAAATCAATTGACGCTTATGATTGAATGGTTGAAACAACCGTGGCCGTGGTATATCGCAGGCCCATTGGTGGGACTCACCGTCCCCGTACTTCTGATTTTCGGCAACAAGCACTTCGGCATTTCGGCCAACCTGCGCCATGCCTGTGCCACCTGCTTTCCTTCGGACATCAAATTCTTCAAGTACGATTACCGGAAGGAATTCTGGAATCTCTTTTTTGTCGTCGGTGCTTTCGGCGGCGGAATCATCGCCATGTGGCTATTGGCAGATCCCAATCCCATCGTGGTCCATCCGGCACTGGTTAACGAGCTTGCCGGATACGGCATCAACGACTATTCCAGCATGGTCCCGCAACAGCTCTACAACTGGGATTACCTATTGTCAGCAAAGGGTCTCATGATGATGGTAGGTGGCGGATTCCTCGTCGGTTTCGGCTCCCGCTATGCCGGAGGCTGCACCAGCGGACATTCCATTATGGGACTGAGTACCCTGCAATGGCCCTCGCTCGTCGCAACGATTTGCTTTATGATCGGTGGGTTTTTAATGGCCAACCTATTTTTACCAGTTATTTTAGGATAAACGATGAATAATTCAGCAATAAAGCAAACAGATTTTGAGATCCGTGCCCAGGATACGATATGCATCAATGAATCGCAGCTGCAACACAAATGGTATCACAACATCAAGTACCTCATCGTGGGTATCTTATTCGGGATTGTCTTCGTCAAAGCCGAGGTCATCAGTTGGTTCCGTATCCAGGAAATGTTCCGCCTGCAATCGTTCCACATGTACGGCATCATCGGGTCGGCGATCGCCGTGGGTGTCCTGTCCGTTTGGTTGATCAGGAAATTTAACATCAGGACCATCTACGGCGAGCCCATCACCTTCACACCGAAAAAATTCAACAAAGGGCAGATTTACGGGGGGCTGATCTTCGGCCTGGGTTGGGGCCTCACCGGCGCTTGCCCAGGCCCCTTGTTTGTCCAGATCGGCACGGGTGCCACCGTGGTAGGCATCGTGTTGCTCAGCGCAATTGCAGGCACCTGGATGTACGGTAAATTGCGGGATAACCTACCGCATTAATGCAATAAAATAAAAGCTATGTTTTTTCAACACATTTATGATCAATCACTCGCTCAGGGTAGTTACCTGATCGGATGTCAGGCGACCGGCGAATCCATCGTGATCGATGCCAAGCGCGATGTAGACACGTACCTTGACATTGCAAAGCAGAATGGCCTCCGTATTACGCATGTCACGGAAACGCATATCCATGCGGATTTCTTATCCGGCACACGCGAACTCGCCGCATTGACCGGGGCAACGATGTACCTTTCCGACGAGGGCGGGCCCGATTGGCAATACCAATTTGCCCATGAAACGCTGCGCGATGGCAGCATTATTAAGGTGGGCAACCTCACTTTGGAGGTCATCCACACGCCGGGACACACGCCGGAAAGCATCAGCTTCCTGCTGCGCGACCATCCGGCCACGGACGAGCCGATCATGCTCTTTACCGGCGACTTCGTCTTCGTGGGCGACATCGGCCGCCCCGATCTGCTGGAAAAAGCAGCAGGACTGGTGGGCACACAGGAGATCGGTGCACATCAACTGTTCCAGTCACTGACGAAATTCAGCAACCTACCTCCTTACGTACAGGTATGGCCGGGACATGGCGCCGGATCGGCCTGTGGCAAAGCGCTTGGTGCGGTACCCAGTACCACCGTGGGATATGAATTGATACGGAACTGGGCGTTCCGTTTTGAAAACGACGAAAAGGAGTTTACCGACTACCTGCTCACCGGACAGCCCGAACCGCCGATGTATTTTGCTACGATGAAAAAGCTCAACAAGGTGGATCGTCCACTGTTGACCAAAGTACCGCAGCATCCAAAGCTCACGAAAGACCAATTCCTTTCGGCATACGAGGGCGGTGCGAAGATTATTGATACCCGTCCTAAAATCAGGCATGCCAACGGAGCCATCCCCAGAAGCCTCGGCATCGAAAACAGCCGGTCATTCTCCACATGGGTGGGCTGGCTGGTGGGGTACGACGAACAGATCGTACTCGTGGCCGACGACGCACAGGTCGAAGATCTGACGCGTAAGCTCATGCGCATCGGCCTGGACAACATCCTCGGATATATATCCGGCGTGGATGACCTCGGGCTTGCATTGGAAACGCGCAGCATCATCGACATGGATACCTTCAGGTCGTTGCTTAGCCGGGACGACGTACAGGTCGTGGACGTACGCGGTGCATCCGAGTATGCGGCCGGACACATACCGGGTGCCGTTAACCTGTTTGTCGGTACGCTGGCCGACCACCTGGACGAACTGGACCGGAGCAAACAGCTGGTTATCCACTGCCAAAGCGGCGCACGGGCAGCCATTGCCCAATCTGTATTGGCCGCCCACGGTTTCAAGGATGTACAGAATTTCTCGGGCGGTATGGCGGAGTGGCGGAATAAAAACCAGCCCGTCATCGCGTAAAAAGAATGAACAGCGTGAACTATCGTTGGGGATTCCTCTTACCCGTAGTCTGCATGTTGGTTTGCCCTACCACGCTGTCAGGACAGACTCGTACGAATGGGTGGTTCCGTTTTACAGGCCGGTACCGATTCAGCGAAAAGCTGACGACCGACCTGGAGGTTCAGCACCGCAGGCAGCAAGACGGAACGAGCGGGTATCCCCTTCGCCACGCGGCACTCTATTCCATTCGACCCTGGGTATATTACCGCATCAACGATGGAGTGCGCATCGACGCCGCCCCCCTTGCGTACTATGTCCTGTATCCGGCCGTAACGCACCGGGGCGAAAAATCAGCGACGCCAACAACTGAATACCGCAACACGGTTGGGATATCGCTCCGGCATCGTCTATTGCCCCGACTATGGATTACCGACCGCACGCTCTGGGAATACCGCAATTTCTCCCGAGGGAAGGACATCCTGCGCGGACGTGCCCGGCTTGGGTTGCAATACAACCTGAGCACCAAAACGAAGGTCATCGCGCAGGAAGAACTCCTGTTCAACCTCCACGGTGCCCCCACAAGCCACCTGTTTGACCACGATCGGCTCAGCCTATCCGTGCAGGTACCGATCGGCAGCAGATTTTATGCGGATATGGGCTATATGCATGCAAACCGGCTTCCTCTACTACAGACCGGGCTGCAAAAGGAGCACAATATTTTTTTACAACTTACCATCGATTTCACGTCAACAGACAAACGTATATGAAACGTACCAACATACTTCTTACCCTTACGGGTATCGTATTGGGTGCCGTGGGTGGCTATTTGTATTACCACTACATCGGCTGCAACACCGGCACCTGTCCCATCACTTCAAAACCACTCAGCAGCACGCTCTATGGTGCCTTGTTGGGTGCGTTCCTCTTTAATACATTTACGGGCAATAAACACAAACAGCATGAAGAACCTCTGGGATGAGCGCTATCGCGATAGCGCTTATGTGTATGGCACGGCACCCAATGTATGGCTGAAAGAGCAACTCAGGGACTTAACACCCGGATTCATCCTCTTCCCCGCTGAGGGCGAGGGGCGCAATGCCGTATATGCGGCCACACAGGGATGGCGCGTCAGTGCGTTCGACCAAAGTGCCGTCGCCAAAGCAAAAGCGGAGCAGCTGGCAGCCCAAAGGCAGGTCCGGATTGATTACCAGGTGGCTGATGCCCAATCGGCAGCTTATCCACTGCACAAATTCGACGCCATAGCATTCATCTATGCCCATTTCGGTCACGAACACCGGGATAGCATCGTCCAACGGTTACTGCAAAGCCTGAAGCCCGGAGGCACCGTCATCTTTGAAGCATTTTCGAAACGACAGCTCCGGTTCCAGGAGACCGAGCGTTCAGGCGGTCCTACGGATGAGCGCATGCTGTATTCGATCGACGAAGTAAAGGGCATCTTCCGGAGGCTCACCTTTACCACGCTCCATGAAGCGGTGATCGACCTCAACGAAGGATTGTACCACGTGGGCAAGGCTTCGGTAGTTCAGTTTGCAGGGCATTTAAGGTCAACGCCCCGGCATGCGGAATCGGATGATGAGCGCAGAACCGACCGTCAGTAGGCCAACAAACAATATCGCATATCCGATGCCGAGCCAGTCGGCCACTGTTCCTGAAATCACCGCGCCGAACGCATATCCAAGGTCCCGCCACAGTCGGAATGTCCCGATGCTTTCGGCACGCTGCACGGGGCTGGTCACTTCCGCGATAGCGGATAGGAAGGTGGGGTAAACCAGGGCCGTCCCCAGGCCCAGCACCACTGAAATGACGGCCAACATATAAAAATCAGTACTGAAAGAAATGAAGATAATAGCCAACCCCTGCAGCAGCATCCCCCAGAACAAAAGCTTCTTTTTCGCGTACCTGTCGGCCATTTTCCCTGTAAAGAGCTGCCCGATACCCCATACGGCCGGATAAATCGCCGTGATGGCACCTGCCTGTTCGCTGTTATAGTGAAGCGACAGCAGGACGATGGGCAGCAACCCCCAAATCATCCCGTCATTGAGGTTGTTTACCAAACCTGCCTGCGTCACAGAACTCAGCGTCCGGTTACCGAACGTGGTTTCCCAAAACACATGGCGTAATTTTTCGGTGGTGTTCAACGTACTTTCCCGTTGCACAAAAGCAGCGGTGTCTTTCACCCAAAAAATGGTCAGCAACAGGCCAGCGAAAGACAGGAAGACGCCAATGAAAAAGGGATACGGCGTTACGCCGAACCGGGCAGCAACGTAACCGGTCAGGAAGGCGACAAGCCCCACAGCAGCGTAGCCGGCAAACTCATTTAATCCCATAGCCAAGCCACGGTCTTTCTCGCCCACCAGGTCAATTTTCATCATCACCGTACTGCTCCATGTCAAACCCTGGCTCAGCCCCAGCAAGACATTGGCAATGATCACCCAGTTCCAACCCGGCGCGTATATCAGCAAGAAAGGAACGGGCATGGCGAGCAGCCAGCCAATCAGTAACAGCTTCCGCCGCCCGACCCGGTTGGCCAACCGCCCCGTGAAATAATTGGCCACGGCCTTGGCCAGCCCGAAAGCTGTGATAAAAGAAAGGATCGCCGTGTTGGACGCGATGCCAAATTCCTCCATAGCAAACTGGGGGAAAATCGTCCGCTCCATGCCGACCATCCCGCCCACGAATGCATTGACAATAACCAACAGTGCAAATTGCTTCCAATTTTCCCGAAGTCCGAGCTGAACGAAATTTGCTGATTCCATATCGAATGTTAAAGCAAAATACAAAAATGACCTTTTGTTTGCTTTCTTTCAGTGATTGTTGTCACAATCGTACTCACCCCAAAGAACAACCCATTGTGACTAAAGTCACCTGTAGCCCAACTTGAAATAGCCATCTTTGTATGAATACAATGGAAGAAATGATGAAGACATTACTAACAAACTGGAACCTGATGCGCGGAATACGGCTGGCATTGGGTATTTTGATTATCGTGGAAGGACTACGCAGTGACATCATTCCACTCACGTTAATGGGAGCCGCATTCGCTGCATTGGCCCTATTCAATGTAGGGTGTGGTGCAGGCGGCTGTGCGGTTCACCCACCACGATCTAAACCGTCCGGCAAAACTAACGTTGAATACGAAGAAGTTAACTAAAATAAAAATGGATACATTCAACGGACTGATAAATGGCGACAAGCCGGTCTTGGTCGACTTTTTTGCGACGTGGTGTGGCCCCTGCCACATGCAGTCGCCTATTCTGGAACAGGTGAAACAACGCATCGGTGATGCCGCAGCGATTATTAAAATCGACGTGGATAAAAATCCGCAGCTAGCAGGGCAATACCAAATCCGGGGTGTACCTACCCTGATGATATTTAAAAATGGTGCCGTCAAATGGCGGCAATCCGGCGTATTTCCCGCCAATGAGCTGGAAAGGCTATTGAAGGAAAATATATGATCAGACCATGAACGATATTTCCGATAACTTTTATATCGCTCCTATTCCGACCGCTGGAAGCCAAGTGCAGACCGCCGATGCGACGGAACAAACCTTGTTCCATCATAAACCGGGAATCGCACCGCATCATGACATAGGTCGTTGCCCTGTGTGACCCAGGTCACCTTCGCGACCACTACCCACAGGTATATTTGTTCATGACGTTAATTTAACCGCATCGAACATGGAATCGCATTATCAAGTATTGATTATCGGAGGGGGCACAGCGGGCATCATGGTGGCCACCCAGCTCAAGCGTAGGCAGCGCAACCTCACCATTGCAATCATCGAACCCTCCAACGACCATTGGTACCAGCCCGCTTGGACACTTGTGGGAGCCGGCACATACAACTATGCCAAAACGCGTCGTGACGAAGCATCGCTCATCCCTCCCGGCGTCACCTGGATAAAGGACGCCGCAAAGACGTTCGAACCCTCAGAAAACACCGTCGAAACTGCCTCGGGCGATCGGCTAGGTTACGATTACCTCGTGGTATGCCCGGGTTTGGTGATGGATATTGATGCCCTGCCGGGATTGCGGGAGGCTATCCAAACCGAGGCTGTGTGCAGCAACTATATAGACCCCAATAAAACCTGGCAGCTCCTGCAGCGGTTCAAAGGCGGCAATGCGGTGTTTACACAGCCCACAACGCCCATCAAATGTGGCGGGGCACCGCAGAAAATTATGTATCTGGCAGATGATCACTTCCGCAAAAGCGGGGTGCGCGCACGTACGAATATCATCTTCGCTACACCGGGATCCGTTATCTTTGGCACCAAGGAATTTGCCGAAACGCTCAACAACATAATCGCCCGAAAATCCATCATTACCAAATTCTTATATGCACCGACAAAGATTGACGGCGACAATCGTCACATTTTCTTCCGGTATACGGGTGAAGCCGCTAACTGGCAGGCTGCCGACGCCATCCATGAAACCATGCAAAACGACGGACTTGTGAAACTCCCCTATGATCTGCTGCACCTGGCCCCACCGCAGGCCGCTCCGGCGTTTGTCCGCGATTCGCCGCTGGCCGAAACCGAGGGCCCTAACAAAGGATGGATACCGGCGGATCCGTATACCCTTCAACACCCGGCTTTTCCGAATGTCTACGCACTCGGCGACGTTGCTGCGCTCCCCACAGCAAAGACCGGTGCCGCCATCCGGAAACAGGCTCCCGTAGTGGTGGACCACCTCCTTGCTGCTATCAACGGCCGAAAGACCGACAGCAAGTATAACGGATATTCGTCCTGCCCGCTCGTGACCGGCTACGGCAAGATGCTACTGGCCGAATTCAAATACGGAAACGTACGCGACAGCGACCCCCTGATCAGTAAATTCGTGGATACGACCAAGGAGCAATGGACCATGTGGCTACTGAAGAAATACGGCCTCCCCTATCTCTACTGGCACCGGATGATGAAAGGAAAGATGTAAAGCCGATGAGTAAAATCAATCGTTCGGATGATCGATGTCAGTCCGAATAACGCTATCCCAAAATACCTTAGCATCGATTACGAATTAATTCAACAAGTCATGAAAAAAACAGAACAGATTTTGCTGGGCATCTTCGGAGTTTTTGCCGCAGGCGTCCTCGCCGGAACACTGTATGCACCGGACAAAGGAGAAAGAATAAGGAAACGGATTCTCCGCAAAGGCCGATGGTTCCTGCACTCGGCAAGTGATACCTTCGCTGAAGCGAAGGAAAAGCTTGAAGACATAAAGGATGGCCTGAAAGACAACATCGAAAAAATCAGCGGTGAAATGGATCGCCTCTCCTGCTGTCAAACGCAAAAATACCGATTCCCAAAAGAAAGGCAATAACGCGACGTATCAACAATCGGTTGTTATGGCATGTAAACAAAGTTAAAATATAGGGAAGGAAGCCATCATTTCCGGAAAGACCATTAAGGGCACTCCCACCCGGTCGATCACTTTCCGGGTGATGCTTCCCCTTGCTATCCGATGCCACCGGCTCTGCACCTTGTGAACAATGACAAACAGATCACAGGGGCCGCGTTGGCTTGATCGGTACAGTCCACCTACCACAGACCGATTCCGGACGGGCCGGTAATAGAGTCTCGGATACCCGACCGTTGTTGATGCTTCAACAAGGAAATTCTGAACCCTGACGGGAATATTCCTGCCTGGTTCATCTCCGCGCGATACACAAACCAATGAAATCTCTGATCCGAAATGGGTACACAGGCTGCTTCAACCATCTCAACATTATAAGATTGAAATCGTTCACTTACTGTTCCAATTTGCTTCATTTCCATGGGATTGATGTTTACTGCATCCGTATTTTTCTTTTCTGCATTTTGACATCCGACAACAAGCATTAGCGCTACAGCGGATAAAAATGGTATTGCAGTTTTTTTCATGGTAATTATTTTATTTGTTGTTCGATTTCTGCTTGTACCTCTTCAATTTTTGATTTTAACTCCTTATTCGCAATTTCCCCTTTCTTTTTACGTATTCAACAGCTTTTAGTTGTCGTTAGTTTAACCCAAGTTTCATTAGCTGTTCTACTGTCGACTTATTTTTGAAATAGGGTAACCGAAAAACCGCCGTCTTGCTCGATAAGCTCGGGTTCGGGGAGTTCAGCCTGTCTACAAGTCTCGATGATTTTTATCGTTCCCCTTCCCCATGAGTCAATCAATCTTATCTTTTCAATTTTCCTTTTTTTATGGTAGCCACGGACTGTTTAGATTTATTAACCTTTTCAATGAATGTATAGATTGGTACGGATTGTCTTTAAGCTGATACTGATACGCAAATTTTCTCGTTATGTGACTAAAGTAACCGTAAAATGCTGGCCGATTGTCTAAATTTGCGGACAAACGATTTTAAGAAAGGGGAATTATGCGGAACAAAGGAAACATCACGGCGATCACGTTCTTGCTTGCTGTTTTTACACAGGCAAACAAATCACATGCCCAAGGCTATTTTTTTGAACGGGTATATGACGAAAGCCTTGCGCAGGTAAGTTATGTCATCGGCGACTTGAATACCGGAGATGCCATTGTTATAGACCCTCGGCGGGATATCGATGTATACCTGAAAATAGCGGAGACAAATCATCTCAAAATTACGAAGATAGCCGAAACGCATATTCATGCCGATTTTTTAAGCGGCTCGCGCGAGTTGGCAGCCGCTACCAATGCAGAGCTGTTGCTGTCAGACGAGGGCGGACCAGACTGGCAATATCAATTTCCGCACCTCGGGTTAAGGGACGGAAGCTTGATTACAATCGGTATGGTGGAACTGAAAGTCATGCACACCCCCGGACACACACCCGAAAGCATCACATTTCTGGTAAGAGACACCGAAATTTCCACCGCCCCGCAGAGGGCCATAACGGGCGATTTTATATTGGTGGGCGATGTCGGTCGCCCCGACCTACTGGAAAAATCTGCGGGCCACGTCGGCTCGCAGGAGATCGCCGCAAAGCAGCTATATGCTTCCATTCAGCAATTTTCAAAACTGCCGGATGACTTGGAAATATGGGGCGGGCACGGAGCCGGTTCGTTTTGCGGAAAAAATTTAAGTACCATTCCCCATTCTACCTTGAAGGAAGAAAAGCAGTTTAATAAAGCCTTTCAATTTAAGAATGATGAATCAGAATTTGTGACATACATCCTGGACGGACAACCGGCCCCGCCCAAATATTTTGCCGTAATGAAGCAACTTAACCGCGTCGAGCGGCCGTTACTGATACAGATTCCCATACACCCGATGCTTGATCAGCCGGCGTTTCAGAAGTCGATAGACAACAATCTTTTGATTATTGATACCCGAAGCAAAGAAGAAGTTGCCGAAGGGCACGTTTCCGGTAGCTTGCATATCGAAAACGGAAAGTCGTGGTCCACCTGGATCGGTTCTTTGGTGGGTTACGAGCAACAAATCGTGCTCGTAACCGATGAAGGCCAAACGGAAGAGCTGACTCGTAAGTTGATGCGTATCGGGATGGACAACATCTATGGTTTTGTAACCGACTTGGAGAAAATGAATATCGAATTGGAGAAATCCGACCTCGTTAATATCGAGGAACTAAAAAGGCACTTAGACAATAAAGACGTACAGATCATCGATGTACGCACCGAAGGCGAATATAACGCCGGACATATCAAAGGCGTGGAAAACATCGTTTTAACCACTTTGGAAGAGAACGTAGATAGAATCCGTAAAGACAAACCGATCATTGTGCATTGCCAAAGCGGAGTGCGTGCTGCAATGGCATACTCCATTTTGAAAAGGAACGGAATACAGAACGTCCGCGTGTACCAGGGGGGCATCAATGAATGGACCGAAACCGAGTATCAGTTAGTCCAATAATTATTTGCCCAGTTATGCAAATAATGGTACTTTTGTAAATTGATGAACAAGGCTATACCACATATCTTGGAAAATGGCAAGCGAGGCATTTTTGTACTTGCGGTCACGCTTTTGGTGTTGCTTTCTTCCTGTGTTGTCAAAGCAAGCATCAAAACGTTGGCCGGTTTGCCTGTAAACTCCGAACAAGGTATACCCAAGGGCGCACGTAATTTTTCCATGAATTCCGCGGAAACATGTGTTCTGCTCGATGGGTCAGATAAGACAATCGTTCAACAACAAAGTTCGCACCATGCAAATGACCTATTGCCGGTCGTTATCTTCACGGCGGCATTTCTATTTATCGTCGGCTTTCATGCCGTAAGCAAAGAAAAGAAACACCCCTTTTATAGTGGCAGTGGCAAAATCCGAAGCTCAATTCCCATCTTTTTGGAGTATCGGAAACTCATCATCCATCATTCCTGCTAATGTCCTTCTTCGCTATTGACCTGATTGGCTCAATGGCAGGACTTCCATTGTTTTCCCTTTAAATTAATCTTCGGTCGCCGTTGCGACCTGTCAAAATTTGTGAAGTAATATGATCAAACATATTATAGCGGCCGCCGTATGGTGGCTAGCCATCGCTGTTGCTTTTCCATTGTATGCGCAGCAAAAGGAACACACGTTAGGCAGCCTGTGGTCTAAGGTGGAGGAAAACTATCCAGGCGTTGGCGTCAAAACCTCGGCGATCGATGCCGCGAGGTTTAACCAACGGGCAGTTAAAAGCCATATGCTCCCACAGGTAAACGCCCAAGCGCAAAGCACTTACGGCACCTATGAGGGAAGTGCTGGCGCCTTTTTTCCGCAGGCAGGGTTTTTCAACGTAAGTGGTTCGGCCGTACCATTGGATGGCAGCACTACGGCAGCCAACACCTTTGGTTCCGCTATTGTTCAATGGGAGCTGTTTTCATTCGGTAGACGCCGCAAGCAGAACGAGGCCGCGGATGCGTTGTATCATCGATCCGTCAGTGAAAAAGACGCCTATTTACTCGGGCTTAAAAAGACCTTGTCTGAACGGTATATCGCGCTACTATACAACGATGCCAAGCTGCACTGGACGGAGCGGAACGCCGAACGCTTAGACGATATCCGCCAGATCACTTCGGGCTTGTCCGCTTCGGGCTTGATACCTGCGGCAGACAGCTTGCTCGCGTCGTCGTCCTACGTACAGGCCATGGGTGAACGCGATAAGTGGACCGGTTTTAGGCAGGCCGCTTACTTCAAAGTATTGGAATTGTATGGCGATGATACGGTCGATTACATCGCATCGGCCATCCGCTTCGGCCATCCCGCTCCACAGGCCTTCAACGAGTTAAATCGCATCCATCCCCGACACCCTATTCTCGACGCATTGGATAAGCAATCCGACTATTACACACTGAGCGGTGAGGCCCAAAAAAAAGCGTCGCTGCCTTCGTTGAATCTGTTGGGCGGTTATGCCTACCGCGGTACGGGAATCGGGCCCAACGGCAGGGTGTCGGGCGCTTGGCGGGACGGTTTCCGCAATACGACCCATAATTTTTTGGCCGGTATCGGCATCACGTGGAATCTGACGAGCCTGCACACCAACCGCATGAAAAGTGGGCAACTTTTTAAAGAAGCGGAAAGCGCACAGTTCCGGCGTTCACAGTATGAACAGGCCATGCGTGCGGATTTATCCGCATCCCAGGCAAAAATCACAGAACAATCCGAGCAGCTTCAGAAAACGAGGCTTGCCGTACAGCAATCGCAGGACGCTTACGACATGTATCTCGCAAGATACAAAAGCGGCTTGATTACGCTGAGCGAACTGTTGCAGATACGCACCTTGCTCGAACAGGCGGAGAATGCCCATATCGAAGCTTCCCGCGAATACTGGGCATTGCTTGCCTACGAGGCGGAACTGACAGCGGATTTCGGATTTTTATTCAGCAACCTTTAATGAATCGTACATGAACATTATCAGATTTGCGTTAAGGAAACCCATTGCCATTATGGTTGCCGTATTGGCCATCGGGTTCTTTTCCTATAACACCATAAGAAAAATAAACGTCGACATCTTTCCCGAAGTCGAGCTGCCGGCGATATACATCGCGATGCCGTACGGCGGACTGTCACCGGCCTATATGGATGGGTTTATGGCCAACGAATTCCAGAAAGTGCTCTTGTTCGTTAGCGGTGTAAAAGACATTGACTTCAAAAGCGTACAAGGGTTGACGTTGATGAAGTTGACCTTCTATCCGGGGACCGATATGGCGCAGGTGGCCGGCGAAGTGTCGACATCCGTTTCCAGAGCGATGGGTTTCCTGCCACCCGGAGCCGTTCCTCCCATGGTGGTGCGTTTTGACGGGAGCTCGCTGCCCGTAGGTCAATTGGTCTTTGAAAGCGACCAGCGATCCGTCAATGAGCTGCAAACGCTGGCCATCACCCGGATACGGCCCATGTTTACGGAAGTGCCCGGTATTACTGCTCCTGCGCCTTTCGGAGGGAATATCCGTTCCATTGTGGTCAATATCGATCCGGAAGCCATGCAGGCCAATGGACTAAGCCCGGAAGAAATCACGGTAGCCATCACCAAAAACAGTCTTCCGTCTCCGGCAGGAAATATCCGCATAGGCGATAAAAACCTGATGGCGCCCATCAACTCCATTGCCAAAGGGCCGGAAGAACTCTTGAAAACACCCATAAAAGCCAACGATAACCGCACGGTGTACGTCGGCGATGTCGCCCGTGTCGAAGATGGTGCCGACCAAACGGTGGGCTACGCATTGGTCAACGGGAAACGATCGGTCTATCTGCCCATCATCAAGAAAGCCGATGCCTCTACGCTGGAAGCGGTGGAAAACCTGAAAGCGTCCATTCCAAAGCTTAAAAACCAATTGCCCGAAGACGTCGAGATCAGCTATGAATTTGACCAGTCTTCCTACATCGAACGTGCCTTGTCCAACCTCGTCTTGGAAGGTGTACTAGGGGCCGTCTTTACCGGTTTGGTCATCCTTTTATTTTTGGGCGATACCCGGGGCGCAATCATTGTGGTGTTTACCATTCCCATTGCAATCCTGTCCGCAGTTTCGGTACTGCACCTCCTGGGCCAAACCATCAATATCATGACCCTAAGCGGGCTGGCGCTTTCCATCGGTATCCTCGTCGATGAGGCCACGGTCACAATTGAGAACATACACCAGCATATGGAGATGGGTAAATCCAAAGCGAGGGCCATCATCGATGCGCTCTACGAAATCTCCATCCCGAAACTGCTGATCCTGCTTTGTATCCTTGCGGTGCTGACTCCCGCGTTTATCATGACCGGCATTCCGAAAGATATGTTTATGCCCTTGTCGCTGGCCGTCGCCTTTGCGATGATTGCCTCGTTCTTGGCCTCACAGACCTTTGTGCCGATTTTGGCCAACTGGATGATGAAAAATAAGCATAATGCAGGAATGAAAACAGCACGGAAACGTGCCTTCTTTGAAAAATTCCGGATAAACTATTCGTACCGGATGCGCAAGTGGGGTAAGAAATCAGGGGCACTTTTTGTGGGGTACGTCGTTGTCGCCGGGGGGATTGCCGCCATTTTGCTAAACGTGGTCGGTACGGATGTGATGCCGGTTTCCAACAACGGTGATTTTCAGATCCGCTTACAGGCACCGCAGGGGAGCCGAATTGAAAAGACCGAACAGATCGTCAGGGACATTACCCAAGATATCCGTTCCGCACTGCCCGAAAACGGCCTGAACATCACGTCCGCTTTTGTCGGGATGCACCCGGCAGCTTCACCCATCAACCCGATATTTCTATTCAGCAGTGCTCCCCATGAAGCCGTCCTGCAGGTGTCGGTCAATCAGGACGTCTACACCGGCTCGATAGAAGATTTCAAAGAGGTCATCCGGGAAAGGATCAACGCGAACCACCCGGAGGTCGCCTTTAACTTTGAGGCGATGGAACTGACCGAAAAAATCATGGGGCAAGGGGCGATGACACCGATAGAGGTCAAAGTGAGTGCCCGGCAGGTCAAAGGTGCTTATGCGCACGCCGCCAAGATTGAAAAGAAGCTGAAGGAGATTCCCTATCTGCGGGATGTTCGCATTGCCGAATCGATGGACTATCCAACGCTCGAAATCGAAGTGAACCGGGACTTGGCCGGACAGTTCGGCCTGACGATGCAGGACATCACCCGAAGTCTGGTAACGGCGACGTCTTCCACGCGCTATACTGACAAGAACCTGTGGGTCGACCCGGTGTCCGGGCTGGTGTTTCAGGTACAAGTACAGATACCCGAACGGATCATGCAATCCGAAGAAAGGCTGCGTTCGCTCCCGTTGAAAGCGGGAAGCCTCCGTCCGGTTCTGGAGGATGTCGCCACGATCCGCAGAACAACAGCCCCCGCACAAGTAAATCGCAAAGGCCCCAATCGCTATGTGACAGTGGTTGCCAATGTCTATGGAGCGGATTTGGGAACCGCCTCCCAGGCTGTGGGGCGGGCAGTTGCCGATGCCGGAGACCCACCAAGAGGTACTACGGTCTGGACAGCGGGAACCCTGCAGCTCCTCGACGACACATTGAGCAGTCTGTTAGCGGGTCTGGGCATAGCGATTATTGTTATATTCCTGATGCTGTCCGCGTATTACCAATCGTTTAAAGTGCCGTTGGTTATCCTGTCGGTATTGCCGGCCGTGATTGCGGGCAGCCTTATTTTGCTTTTCCTTACCGGCAGTACACTCAACCTGCAGTCTTATATGGGCATTATCATGTCGTTGGGCGTATCGGTTTCCAATGCCGTGTTGTTGGTCAATCAGGCCGAATATTACCGCCGGCAACTGGTGCTGAAACCCACCAATGCGGCAAGATTAGCGGCCTCATCGCGAATGAGACCGGTATTGATGACCGCTGCCGCCATGTTTGCCGGAATGTTACCGATGGCAATGGGCTTGGGTGATGGCGGAGAACAGGTAGCGCCGCTCGGCCGTGCTGTCATCGGTGGCTTGGTCGCTTCCACGGTTACTATTTTACTACTAGTGCCGCACTTTTTCTCTTCGGTCATGTCTAAGGCTTCCGTAATCAGTCCGTCATTGGATCCTGACGATAACCGAAGTAGGTTTTACCTCGAACCATCCAAAAAGTAAACGATTAACATATAAAAACAAAAATGATGTATCACAGCATTTTAGCTAATAAAAAAACGATAGCAAATGGGATGATGGCCGCGCTCCTATTCGGCCTTGCTTCTTGTTCACCGCAAGGCGAAGAGAAAATACAGGAACAAAAAGCGGAAACGCAAACGGTCAGCTATCCGACGGTACCCGTACAGTCACTTCATCCCAAATACGAAATCGCTGTCCCGGCGGAACTGAAACCTTATGAACAGGTCTCGGTATATGCAAAGGTTACCGGTTTCGTCAAGCAGCTTTATGTGGATAGGGGCGATTACGTCCGCGAAGGACAGCTTTTGGCAGTACTCGAGGCCCCCGAGATGGAGCAGCGGTACCTATCCGATAAGTCCAACGAGCAAAAGGTACACAGTGATTATCTGTACGCCAAACAGGCGTTTGAACGCCTGCTCGATGCCTCCAAAACCACCGGAGCAGTCGCGGATATTGAACTCGAACGGGCAAAAAGTGCCATGGAAAGTGCCCAATCTGCGTACGAAGCCTCCAAAGCGGGCACTGCACACTCGTCGCAGCTAACCCAGTATTTACGCATTACTGCACCGTTCGAAGGGGTGGTTGCCCAAAGAAATGTATCTGTGGGGGCATTGGCGGGAACAGGAAGCCCTACGCCGTTATTTATGATGGTGCAGAGCGACAAGCTCCGGCTTACCCTCTCCCTGCCCGAAAAGCACGCGTCATCCGTATATGAGGGCATGCCCGCTACGTTTACCGTAAGCTCGCAGCCCGGTAAGACATTTGATGCTACGCTTTCTCGCTCATCGGGTTTGCTCGATCAGCAAGACCGTTCCCTTACCTTGGAGTTTGACGTGAGCAACCCGTCAGGCGAATTGCAGGGAGGCGATTATGCGCAGGTCAAGCTGAAACTGAAACGCAAACGCCCATCAACTTGGGTAGCAAATAAGAGCGTATTGCACACGCAGTCGGGCACCTACGTGTTAACGTTGAACGACAACGAAATCAAGCGGATCCCGGTCAACGAAGGCATCCGTTTGGATACGCTGACCGAGGTGTTCGGAAATCTTTCTCCGGCGGATAATATCATTATCAAACCCTCCGAGGAAATCAAAGAAGGCAAAATAAATAAATAGTATAACCATCAATGAAAGCACTAAAAGATCTCAAAATGAAAACAACGAGCATAAACTCAATCGTCCGTTCGGGGATGATCATCATCACCGCCCTTTCCTTGGCGGCCTGTGGAAATACTGTGAAGAACAACGTCAACTAGGTCAAGGGCGACACGATCACGGCAGAAGATGTTGCGGTGGTGGAAACACCCCCGGCATCGGATATTTCCTTTAAAGGCGAAGACGGAAAAACCGTATCGATAAGTGCATTGAAAGGCAAGGTGATATTCATTAACTTCTGGGCGACGTGGTGCCCGCCCTGTATTCACGAAATGCCGTCCATTAATGAATTGAAACAATCGTTCAACGAAAATGACGACATTGTATTCCTGATGGTGGATGTCGATAATAAAATAGAAAAATCGTCCGCTTTTATGCAGGAAAACAACTATGACCTGCCGGTGTATGTTCCAGTCAGCGACATCCCATCCGACTATTTAGGGGGCGCTATCCCCACGACGGTGATTCTCGACAAACGCGGCGAGATGGTGGGCCGTATGGAGGGTGGCCGGGATTATTCAGACCCCCAGCTAGTCAGCGCGATCAACGAATTGGTAGGTAGTAATTAACAGCTAGAAAGAAGTTATGATTTGGCAGTACATCCGGAAAAATGGTTTCACCATTTTGCTGGTCATTTTTGTCGGGGTGATGTTCGTCAGCCCAGATACAAAGTCTTTTGTGCTCCGGCAGCTCATGGCAACCGGGCTTTTCAACGCGAGTATGGATGGCAACAGCACGGCAACCACGTCGGCTCATGATTTTGGCTTTGCTGATGAACAAGGGAATAACCACCATACCTCATCCTTAAGAGGCAAGGTTGTCTTTATCAATTTCTGGGCCTCGTGGTGTCCACCCTGTCGGGCAGAGTTCCCCTCGATTGAAACGCTTTATTCCCGGCTCAAAGACAACCCCGATGTATTCTTTCTGACCATCAACGAGGACAGCGACCTTGCCAAAGGTCGCGCCTATTTGGATGCGGAAAATTTTTCGGTTTCCCTATATACGGCGAGTGGTCAAGTACCCAGAGAAATCTACGCTGGTGCATTGCCTACCACTGTCGTGTTGGATAAAAACGGAAAAATCAGGTACCATCATACCGGTTTTGCCAATTACGCAACGGATAAGTTTATCAGACAGGTCGAAGAACTGATAAAAGAATAAATCTGTGGAAAGACACTATAATGAATGCGTTAAGCGTTTTGATTATCAAATCAATGAACTATATGAAAGGCCATAAAACGGCGTATGCCGATATATATCGCACCCGGGGGACACCTGAAGTCCGGCAAAGTAAGGAGATCGATTACCTAGTATGCGACAAAAACCCGAACACGGAGCTCTTACAGATGTCAGCCCCTAACTTCTATGAACTCGATCAATGCGTTTGGACGTTGATCTACCCAACAAACGTATCAAACACCTAAACTTGACTTTCAAAAAGCATCAATAGTTGAACAAGGGGTTCGACTGGGGTCCCTGACACCCCGCCACCCAAAATGAAGCCCGGCAATAGCCGGGTTTTTCTGTTTAAACAGGTGAGCCAATCCCTCACTCTCCACTGAGTTAATGGTCATTACCTAACTATTAAATTCTAATCAAATGGAGTACATGAAAACAACACCTTACAAAGAATTAGAACCTTTTATTAATTTCTATTGGGAACTGAAAGGAAGTGAACTCGGCGAACAATGGGAGCGGGTTTTTCCTGATGGCTGTGCAGGTGTAGTAATGAATTTAGGAGGTAATTGTTTAACAGACAGCGGTTCGGTCACCATGGAGTTTGGAAAAACTTATGTAGTTGGCGCAATGACTTCATTCAAAGATAGTTTTATTAACAGTGATACATATTTATTAGGTGTATGTTTTAAGCCAGCAACTTTCAGTAATTTTTATGACTATGTCTCCCAAGATGTATTAACTAATGACACTGTTGAGTTTGAAAAATCCAGTTCATTTGAAGTTGATAAAATCCTTCGCAACCCATTCGATTATCTCAACCAATTTTTTTCGGACAGAATAAAAAACAAAACCAACCAATTACAGGCAGTCATTAATGACATACATTCAGCAAACGGACAAATTAGTGTCTACGACCTGTCGAAGCGACATTTAACAACTGTAAGACAATTAGAACGGAGTTTTAAGAAAAACATTGGGGTATCACCCAAAGAATATTCGAATATTATTCGTTTTCAAAATGCTTTGAGCATAATTAGAAATTCAGATGAAAATCGGAGCTTATTGGATATTGCTTTTGAGTGTGGCTATTATGACCATTCGCACCTAACCAATGAGATTAAGCGGAACACAGGGTTGGTTCCCTCACAAATTTAATTTTGTCGCATTTTTCCAAAGTACCAGTACTTGTCTACGACTAATTTTGTAGCATATTAAAATTTAAGACAAATGCGTAAAATATCACTTTTCATTGCGATGAGCTTAGACGGTTATATCGCAAAACCCAACGACGACCTCAGTTTCTTAAACCTTGTACAAAGAGAAGGCGAAGATTATGGCTACGCCAAATTTACGAGCAGCATCGACACGTTGATTATTGGTAGGAAGACTTACGATTACGTGCTCAAGAATGTCGGCGTTTCCCATTATGACAATGGGGAGAGGGATGTATATGTTATCACAAGAAATCAAAGACCAAGGATAGGTAGGACAACCTTTTTTACCGGAAGTCTGCCTGATTTGGTCAAAAGATTGAAGTCTGAAGATGGAAAAAACATTTATTGTGATGGTGGAGCGGAAGTAATCAATGAATTATTGAAGCACGACCTCATCGACGAATTTATCATTTCGGTCATACCCGTTTTGTTGGGCGAAGGCACAAGGCTATTTAAAGATGGGCGACCGGAACAACAGCTCGAATTCGCGCAGGTGGAAACATTTGATACGGGATTAACCCAGTTGCGTTACAAGAAAAAACAGTGAGCCGTTAACTGGTGCTCTTGTATGAACCCTTGAAGCACCAACTGTCCGGTTCCTGGTCAAGGCGGATCAATCGTGAACATCGCATAGTTTATGAAATTTACAATGACCATACCGCAGTGATTCTTGAAATCCAGTCACTCCGTGGCCACTACCTGAAATAACTATTGCACGCCATATCGTTTATGGTATTTGTGGTATATTGACTTTCAAAAAGCATCAATAATTGAACGAGGGGTTCGATTGTGGTCCCTGACACCCCGCCACCCAAAATGAAGCCCCTCGTTTAAAACGAGGGGTTTTTCTGTTTAAACAGGCGAGCCAAGCGCGCTTGAGCGAGCCGGTTAAACAGAAAAAGGAATGAGTGCAGCGAATGGCTTCATTTTGGTGAATCCTCCCCCAAACGGGATGGCTGCGGCCTTCGAGTGCGGGGCCGTGCGGCGCAGCCAATCCCTCACCGCCCGCGGAAAAATGTCTATCTTTCGATGAAGGCTTTTTAATTTGTGAGGGGTTGGCTATTATTTTCGATGGGTTGTTCAATTTAGACATTTAGAACAAAGTACTTTTTCAATAACACTATTTGGCCTAAGTGATAATAGCAGTGTTCGATCATCGACTCTATGTTTAGAAGATAAGTGCCATATTTCTCATCTATGAAAATTTCTTGCAGTTTTTCTTCTGGCATTTGTTCAACCATTTGCGCAAATTCTATCGAATCTTTCCAAAAATTAGCTAAAAAAACTTCCCACTCCTCACTCGAAATTATTGTAGGAAAATCAAAGCTATATTTATCGCTTAGGTTTTTTGTTCCGACAAAAGAAGAAAAAGGAAAAAGTAACATATATTAGCCACCGGAAACACCCCATATGCAACTCGATTTGGCTGAACGATACATCATGGACCGGTTGACGGAAGAACTTTCGCCCGACTTTACCTATCATAACGTTGCCCATACCAGGGATGTATACCTGGGAGCCCAGCGGATAGCGGCGCAGGAGGGTGGCCGTGGCGGGGCCCTGCAATTGCTGCTTACCGCCGCGTTATTCCACCGT
>NZ_JBMQOC010000018.1:0-5384 GCF_053550995.1 Parapedobacter sp. | reverse complement strand
GGGGTAAGGTGCCTGGTTAAATTCGGATTGGCCAGTGCCTATCCGAATTTAACCATGGGATGTTTTGATTCCACCGTGGTAAAATTGGATTAACCTGCGGTCGATTTGAGTCCGACCACGGTACGTTTCGATTTGACCATGGTGCTTTTTGATTTTACCATGGTGGTTTTTGATCTTCCCTTCTTTCATTCGGATTTTACCGTGGCTCAGTCAGATCTTACCGAGGTAAATTTTGATTTTACCATGGTAGATTCCAATCCGACCTAACTAAGGTTCGTTTTTACCACGGTAATTTTCGGTTCGACCTAAGCGAGTTTTGATTTCACCACGGTAGATTTCCATCCGACCTAGGTAAGTTTCAATTTCAACGTGGTAGATTCCGATTCGACTCTTGCAAGATGAGAATTTACCTATGTACATTTCAATTTTACCTGGGTAAATTCCCGTTTCCTCGAGGGAAATTCTGATTTTACCTAGGTAAGCTCTTTGCGAAAAACGCAAAAATCGATGCTTTTGATACAACCGGACCACATTCACCAAAAAAAGTGCGCCAAAAAGATTTTCGGGGTACCCCGAAAAATGGCTCACTTTTATTTGTTTTTCTCCTTTGGGAGGCTTTGAAGTTAATTCCATCGAATTCGAGACGGAATTAAAAACATGTCGGGTTCAGACAGCTTCCCCCTTGAAGCAACAATCGAACCGTTGGTCGTACTAAGCGTGTCATTTAACCTTTGAACGTTCCGATTCCACATGGCAAAGTTTTTAAAAATAGGCTACTTTTGTTTATCTTAGTATGAACCATGGTTGACTTCAGCAATTTTACTTTTATGACCAGCGCCTTCCTCGCCGCAGCACTTTTATTTCCGCTAGCGGGACCAGCTCAGCAACCGGCAGATACCCTATCCGTTAGTGGCATCTATCCACATCTGGCGATGTATAACAATGAAGGTGAATGCGGTACCGGCGCCGTGGTACCGTGGGCAGGTAAGCTATGGGCAATTACATACGGTCCGCATTTACCCTTCGGGTCGTCAGATAAATTGTATGAGATTGCGCCCGATCTTACACGGATTATCCATGAGGAAAGCATCGGCGGTACGCCTGCCAACCGGATGATTCATCCGGAAAGCAACCAATTGTTCATTGGCCCTTACGCTATTGATGCCAACGGGAGCGTCCGTACGATTCCCTATAGCGACATGCCCGGCCGACATACAGGCAATGCCCGACACCTGACGGATCCTGCCAACCGTATTTACTACGGCACTATGGAGGAAGGGTTTTACGATGTCGATGTGCATACACTTAAAGCTACCTGGATCACGTCGGATGAAAACCTTAAAGACACGGATACACGGGGGGTACCGCGTGCAAACCTCGTGGGTTGGCATGGCAAAGGGATGTATTCCGGCCAAGGCGTAGTGGTATATAGCAACAACGGCGAACGCGGGAAACGGGCACTTGAAGAATTCGACGCACCCTCGGGCGGCTTAAGCGAATGGGACGGCAATTCCTGGAAGCTGATTCGCAGAATGCAATTTACCGAAGTTACAGGTCCGGGCGGTATCCACGGCAACCAAAATCCGGAATCGGATCCTATTTGGACAATCGGCTGGGATCACCGATCATTGGTATTGGGTGTCCGCGACCATGGATCATGGCACTTCTACCGACTGCCGAAAGCCAGCCATAGCTACGACGGGGCCCACGGATGGAATACGGAGTGGCCCCGGATACGGAATATTGGGACGGAGTCGGACCCCGATTACCTCATGACCATGCATGGCATGTTCTGGAGATTCCCCGGTACGTTCAGTTCCACCAACAATGCGGGTATACGCCCACGGTCAGCATACCTGAAGGTCGTTGGCGACTTCACCCGTTGGGGGGGTGGACTGGTGTTCGGTTGTGACGATTCGGCACAGCGGGAATTCCTCAACAAGCGGAAAGCCAAAGGGGATATTGGGGGGCCAGGGCAGTCCAATTCCAACTTGTGGTTCACCTCGTATGCATTGCCCGATGAATTGGGGCCGACGACGGCCGAAGGCGCCGTTTGGTTGGCAGAGGAGGTCAAACCCGATACACCCTCTGAACCTTTTCTCTTTGCAGGATGGGCCCGGCGAATGGCTTGGCTACATAATGGGAGCGACCATGATGTGAACGTGACGTTTGAGGTGGATGCGAATGGTACCGGTGAATGGACCGCGCTAAGCTCCGTGAATGTACCTGCAAATAACGGCACTTCCCACTTTTTTTCCAATCGTGACCAAGGGGAGTGGATTCGTGCGCGGGTAAGTGCACCCGCGAAATTATCCGTGCAATTCAACTATACCGATGTCGAAGAAAGGAATGAAGATCCGGACCCAATTTTTGCAGGTTTGCGGCCCATCGCACAATCGACATACACGGGTGGGCTCCTATACGGGCTGGGAAACAATCGCCGCGCGCTGGGACTGGCAGCAACAACTGTAGCGCAGGGAACATCCCGCCCGACGGGTTACTACGAACTCGATGAACACTTGAAATTGGTAAAGAAAACAGACGACACGACGGAATCTTTCATCCGGGAACGGTTTGCCATTCCCAAACAAGTGGTAACCATCGATCAGGCATCGGTATTGGTGATAGACGACAAAGGGCGGCGCTGGAGATTGCCTTTCGGCCCCGTCCCCTACACGGCCGCCACCCACGGCGGAGCATTGCGGGTCTGCCGCGAAGTAGCCACCGAGCGTGATTTATTTTCGTGTCATGGTACTTTTTACGAACTTCCTGCCGAAAATGCAGATGGCTACGCCAAAATCAGGCCGGTTGCTTCACACCCGTATGGCATCCAAGATTATGCGTCCTATCGGGGCATGCTGGTCATGACCGGTGTCAACCCCGAACGCATGAAATCACACAGTAGCGAGCATATTATCGTGGCCGACGACGGGAAAGCAGCCGTTTGGGTGGGAGCGATCGATGATTTGTGGAAGCTGGGGAAACCGACCGGTCACGGCGGCCCTTGGAACCATAGCCAAGTCAAGGCAAATGTACCGTCAGATGCTTATCTTATTGCGTTTTATGACAAACGCAGCCTCCATCTTTTGCATGATTCAGAAAAAGAGGTTACTTTCACGTTGCAGGCAGACCCCACTGGTCAGGGCATGTGGGTAGACTACAAGCACTTGAAGGTAGCGCCCGGACAAAACCTGGATTATGTGTTTCCGGAAGCTTTCCAGGCCCGTTGGGTCCGTCTGGTTAGCCATGCAGACTGCCAAGCTACGGCGACATTAAATTATGAATAAGGGATTACTGATTTGTTTATTGGTCGGGTGCGCGTATATAGTGAAGGCACGTATTCCGGCCGATCGTGCGGACTCGACAGCACGTACCGTCAACGAATATAACGGTGTCAACTATACCGTGCAGTTACAGAAAGACGGTGCCGGGAAGCCGGTGGGCTACCATGCCTACGTCTTTACACCGGTTTGCGAGGATGATCTCTGCAAGCCGGTGTACATCAACCTGTATTGGGATCTGCTGGGCAATTACATGCGTTATGAGGTTCCGTTGGACCAACCATTAACCAAACTTGACCATGTCGTGTTTACACCGGAAGAGTATGAAAAACTCCATGAGATGTTACAGGACGCCGAATCGCTTCTCAAAGATTATCAAATTGACGAACTCGTCGAATCAGCGTCTAACGCCCGTCCGGGGGGAGACGTGGATGCCGTAACGGGAGCAACAGCTAAATCCCTGCAAGCTGTGGTTATCCCAGGTGCGCTCTATACCTGTTATACGCTTTGGCATATCGTGCATGGCCGTGTGCGGGATACAATTGCGTCTGTTACCGATTCACTGGTCTCCCCGTCGCTGCTATTGCATTTCCTCCGTAGCGGCAATTATCGTTACCAGCATTATGCCCTGGACCGGGCGATGGATGGGCAGGGTAACATCGAACCGGATTTCGAGCAGGATGTAGTCAACCTCATCGGCAGTCCGAATATTTTCTTGGCCCAACGGGTATTGAAGGCCATTGCTCCCGGTTATCTGCAAAGCGCCGAGCGGCAGCACTGGCTGGGCCAACTATTTATCGATGCCAATTACCGGTTCCAATTGGCACTGCTTGCTAAGCTGCAGGATGTACCGCTAGATAAAGTACTGACAAAGATGCTGAAAGCCCACCAGCACGACTTCAATGAAGAGATAGCCACGAAAATTGAACAGTTATTAAATAAAAAATCATGAGCAATTGGTTAAGAAAGTATGTTGTTTCCCTGTCCTTGCTTATCGCCCTCTTCCATCTCGGCATTGCACAGGACCAAATATTGGTAGAGGCGGAATCGTTCGGCAAGACCGGGGGTTGGGTGGTTGACCAACAGTCGTTTCCAGTGATCCACTCGTCTTATCTGATGGCACATGGTATGGGACGCCCGGTAGCGGATGCGGCAACCCAGGTGCATTTTGCAGAAAAGGGCACCTATCATCTCTGGGTACGCACAAAAGACTGGGCACCGTTCCCCAAAGGGCCGGGGAAGTTTGAAGTATGGATAGACGGCAAACCGGTCGGTGGCGTATTCGGCGAGAGCGGAAAGGTCGACTGGATGTGGTATGAGGGCGGAAAGGTAACGATCAATCGGGACAGCGTCGAAATCCGATTGAAAGATTTGACGGGCTTCAACGGCCGCTGCGATGCGCTGTTGTTCACACGCTCAGCCGCCGAACCTCCGCAGGATTCGGCCGGCATGGCCTTGCTCCGGAAAAAATTGCTCCATTTGGATGACACACGCCAAGATGCGGGGCATTTTGATTTGGTGGTGGTAGGAGGAGGCATCGCAGGTACATGCGCAGCCATATCGGCGGCTCGCCTGGGGCTCACGGTTGCGTTGATCCAGGACCGTCCGGTACTTGGGGGCAATAATAGCTCCGAAGTACGCGTGCACCTGATGGGCGATGTCGATAAAAACCATTACCCAAAACTTGGCCGCATTGTCAGGGAATTGGATAACGGCGACCCGGGGAATGGTAATCCAAACGCGAAGGAATACGGCGATAAACGGAAGACCGACATCATCAAATACGAGAAAAACATCAGCCTATTCCTCAATACCCACGTGTATCAGGTAGAAATGGATGGCGACCGGATTGCAGCGGTTATCGGACGTAATATACGGACCAACCGGGAAACAAGGTTTACCGGGACCTATTTTTCGGATTGCACGGGCGACGGAACGGTAGGTTACCTGGCCGGCGCAGATTACCGCATGGGTAGGGAAAGCCGCGCCCAAACCGGGGAGTCGTTTGCTCCGGAAAAATCGGATGACTTTACGCTGGGCACGTCCAACCTTTGGGCTTCGTTGCCCGTGGATTCGGCAACCACCTTCCCTGAGACCCCATGG